>DATEZK010000473.1:0-11052 GCA_035255665.1 Candidatus Limnocylindria bacterium | reverse complement strand
ATTCGAGGCGCGCCGGAGCGCGGCCTTGTCCGCGACGGAGATGTACGACGTGACCGTGTATTTGTCCGCCCCGCTGCGGACCGAGCGGAGCGCGATCGAGTAGCTGCGATCCGATCCGGTCTGGAACTGGTGCGCGACGGTGGCTCTCACCGGCTCGCTGGCGGCGAACAGCAGGTTCTGTTGCGGTACCTGCATCTCGAAGGTCGCGTCGAACTTCTCTCGACCGAGCACTGGTGCGTTGATCCTTTCAACCTTGTCCGTCTCGGTCGTGCGCCACCCGTTCCCGGTGTAGAAGTCGTAGGAGATCGCTTTCCAGAAGCGGCCCTGCGGCGCGTCGACCGTCATGACGACGCGGTCGGCGAGGTTCGGCGACTGCCCCAGCCGAATCGCCTCTGTGAACGAGACGCCGCGCAGCCGGCTCGGACCCGAGACGCCCGCGAAGAATCGCTGCCACTCGGCCTCGACGGCGTGATACGGCGTCTCGAAAACGTTGTAGGCGCGGTTGAGCACTTCGGCCGCTCCGACGCGCGGCGTGACCAGCGACATGATCACGAGGACCATCGTCCACGTGAGGCCGCCGCGCAGCAGGCGCCAGTCCATCTCGCCGGACGGCACGATGTTGTTGCGGTTCCATCGCTCCTGCAGCAGCACGATGTGAAGGCGCACGAGGAGCACCAGGGCCGACAGTGAGAAGACGACGAGATCCGCGATGAGATTCGTGAGCGCCATCGAGACATTAACGACGAGGCAGAAGCCCATGAACAAGATGGCGTCCCACGGCCGGAGCGAGCGCGACAGCGCGAACGTGCCGACGTACGCCGAAGTCCAGACCGTCGCGCCGAGGAAGAGGATGAACACGTTCGGGTCGGTGGCTGCCTCACCAGCGAGCACCTGGGTGATCCAGTTGTTCACGTTCACGGCCAGGTTCACGACGCGGTCGCGGAAGGCTATTTCGTCGGACGCGTACGCCGTCGAGAGCACGATCGCGATCGTGCCGACGACGCCGCCCAGGATCATCGCGCGGCGCGTCGCCATCTTGCCGTTGCCGACGAGGATGGCGAGGAGGATCGCGGTGAAGACGAGCCACGTGAAGTGCTCCTGCGTCACGACCCAGTCGGCCTGCTGCAGCGAGAGCGGGTAGACGCTCATCATCAGCAGGTAGATCGGTAGGGCAAACCAGCCACCGCGGAAACGCAGTCGTCCCCACGCGATGGGTGGGAACAGCGAATGCGCCGATCGCTTGAGCCAGCGGCCCGCGGCCGCGAGCTGCAACGCGAGCGGGCTGGGCGTGACGGGCGCAGGCGCTCTCGTCTGATTACGCAGCATTGCCGGCCGCCTCACGGAAGAGATCGGAGATCGACGCACCGGGCGCGAGATACGCGGCGCTCACGCCCGCGATCGCGAGCTCGCCGAGGAGCGCATGCCGGCGCGCGCGGTCGCGCTCGTCGGTGGCGACGGACGGACCGACGATCACGGCCTGCGTCGCGATGGCGGCCTCGCGCAGGGTGCTCGCGGGGCGGACCCAGCCGCGGTCGAGCGATGGTGTGATGAGGACGCACGCGGAGCCGCGTCGAAGGCGCGGCAGCGTCTCGACCAGCGTCTCGGCGATCGATCGCGAGCCGCCGGCGGTGATCTCCGCGAGGTACTGCATCAGCTTGCCGTACTGCTTCGTGCCGCGGTCAGGTTGAAGGACCTCGGCGCGATTGCCGCTGGTGATCATGCCGACGTTGCGGTGCTCGCGCAGCGCCTTCGCCACGATCGACGCCGCGACGGTCACGGCGCGCTCTTCGGTCGAGTCCTCGCCGTCGCCCCGGTGCCAGTGACGCTCGAGATCGAGGTAGATCCAGAGGTCCGCGGTCTTGTCGAGCTCGAACTCCTTCACCTGCAGACCGCGGTGACGCACCGACGACGGCCAGTGAATGCGGTTCATCGCGTCGCCCGGGCGGTACTCGCGAATGCCCATGACCATCGACGTGGATTGCAGCGACCGCTGTCCGGTGAGCACGCCGCCCTCGAGCACGGAGCCCGGCAGCTGCCAGTGCGGCAGCTGCATGACGCGCGGATAGACGAGGAGGAGCGCTTCGGTCGGCACGCGCGCCTCGCGCGGGAAGAGACCGAAGGGGTCGCCGCTGCGGAGGACGATCGGGCCGAGCTTGTAGCGGCCGCGGCGGATCGCTTTCGCCAGGACCTTCCACTTGCGCGTGTGACCCTTGCCACCGATGGAGAGGACGCGGCCGGGCAGCGGCTCAGGCCAGTTGGACTCCTCGGATATCTCGAGCCAGAGCTTGCCGAACGAGCTGTCGTTGCGGAGCTCGTACACGAGCTCGATCGTGTCGCCGAGGTGCGCGTACGACTGCGAGAGCGCGCGCTTGATCGAAAGACCGTCGAGAGTCATACGCGCCTGCACCCACGCGAGCACGGCCACGAACAGGAGCAGGTAAGAGAGGTAGCTGAGCAGCTCGAGACCTGTGGACGCGGCCACGATGAAGAGCGCGACCCACAGGACCCCGAAATGCCAGGGCTTCACGGCCTAGGCTCGCGCCGCGGCCTGCGAGAGCTCGACCGGAACGCTCGCCAACACCTCCGCGATGACCGTCGTTGACGCGAGGTCCTTCAGTCGAGCCTGCGGCTGCAGGATCAGACGGTGCGAGAGCGTTGGCCCGGCGAGCGCTTTCACATCGTCCGGGAGGACGAAGTCGCGCCCCTGTATGAGCGCGTACGCCTGGGACGCGCGCGCGAGCGCGAGCGATCCGCGCGGCGACGCGCCGAGATACACGTCGGGGTGCGAGCGCGTGGCGTTCACGACGCCGACGACGTATGTCTTCACCTGTTCCGCGACGTGGATGTCCTTCACCGCACTCATCGCCTTCAGCAGCTCGTCGGCGCCCATCACCTGCTCGATCGTCTCGAGCGGGTGGATGTGGCGCTGCGCGTCGAGGATCGCGATCTCCTCTCGCTCCTTCGGATAGCCGAGCTGCAACCGGATGAAGAACCGGTCGAGCTGCGCCTCGGGGAGCGGGAAGGTGCCTTCGTACTCGATCGGGTTCTGCGTCGCCATGACGAGGAACGGATCGGGGAGCTGGTAGGTGACACCGTCGACCGTCACCTGGTGCTCCTCCATCGCCTCGAGCAGCGCCGACTGCGTCTTCGGCGTTGCGCGGTTGATCTCGTCGGCGAGGACGATCTGCGTCATGACCGGACCGGGCCGGAACTCGAACTGGCTGGTCCGCTGGTTGAAGATCGAGACGCCGGTCACGTCCGAGGGCAGGAGGTCCGGCGTGAACTGGATGCGCTTGAACGAGCAGCCGAGCGACCGCGCGATGGCCTTGGCGAGGACCGTCTTGCCGGTGCCCGGAACGTCCTCCACCAGGATGTGGCCGCGGCAAACGAGCGCGACCATCGCCAGCTCGACCTCGTGGTGCTTGCCGAAGATGACGCGTTCGACGTTCTGTACGACAGCGCCGATCCGCGTGGCGAACCCGCTCTTGTCCATTGCCCTCTCCCAGACCAGTTTGTCGCGGAGACCGAGCCATGCGGGCCCGTCTGAACATGCTAATTGCCGGACAGGTGTTATCCGAAAGAACGCTCCGGAGGGCCTATTGGTTCACACGAAGCCGAAACTTCTGCAGTCCGTACAGTCCCCGGACGGACGTAGTTCCCGGCTATCTGCCGAGTGCCGCCTGCATCACGCGACCGCCGAGCGGCGCGGCGTCCTCGCCACCCCTGGGGGAGTTCTCCAGGAGGATCGCGACAGCGACGGTCGGCGCCTCGGCCGGCGCGAACCCCACGAACCATCCGTGCGGCGCACCGGACGGGTTCTCGGCGCTTCCGGTCTTGCCCGCCACTCGGACGCCGGGGATCTTTGCGGCAAAGGCGAACGCGCCTGGTCCCTCGACGGCGCCGACCAGCATCGTCGTCAGCGCCCGCGCGGTCTCGAGACCGATCACCTGCCCGGAGGGACCCGGTGCGATGACGCGGATCGCGTGTCCCTCCGCATCGCGGACCTCGGTCGCGTAGTGCGGCGTCGGCATGACGCCGCCCATCCCGATGCTGGCGGCGACAAGGGCCATCTGCAGCGGAGATACGAGCAGCTCGCCCTGGCCGTACGAGGTGTCGGCGATGAGCGTGGGGCGGTCGAGCGCCCCGGTACGTGAGAGCTGGCCCTTCCCCGAGGGGATGTCGCAGCGCGTCAGGCTGCCGATACCGAAGCGCTGCGCGTATTCCGCGATCTTCTGTCCGCCGATCTCCAGACCGATCTTGGCGAAGTAGATGTTCTCGGAGAGCCGGAACGCGTCGGCCATCGTGTAGTCGCCGTGCGCGCGCGACGACGAGCGCACGAAGTACGTACCCCACGAACGATCGGCCTGCCACGGATCGTCGACACGTACCTTTCTACTCGGATCGACGCCGTTCTCGAGCGCGGCCGCGCCGGTGATGATCTTGAACGTGGAGCCGGGCGGGTATAAGCCCTGCGTCGCGCGGTTGATGAGCGGCTTGTCGGGGTCCTCGTTGACCTGCTTCCAGGCGGCCTCCTCGGTGGCGGGATCGGAGATCAGGCTCGCGTCGTACTGCGGCCAGCTGGCCGACGCGAGGATCATCCCGTTGCGCGGATCGAGCGCGACGATCGCGCCCCGGCGATTGCCGAGCGCCGCGACCGCCGCCTCCTGGATCTTGGGGTCGATGCCGAGCACGACGGTGCTGGGCGGCGCGTGCTCGCGCAGGTAGCGCGCGCGCCACTGCGAGAGTGGGTCGGCCGGGTCCTGGCCGATGAGCGATTCGGCGTACGCGGCCTCGATGCCGGACGCGCCGAACTGGAACGAGGCGTAGCCGGTGACGTGCGCCAGCGTTTTGTCGCGGTAGACGCGCTTGAAGGTGTTGCCGACCTGGGCGCTCTCGGCGAGCTTTGTACCCGCCACATCAGTAATGAATCCGCGCGGGCGGTCGCGGATCGCCGCGACCAGGCGCGGGTTGAACGGATCGCTGGAAAGCTCTTCGCCCGATACGAGCGTCCAATAGCCGACACCCACCGAGGTCACAAGGAACGCCAGCGCGATGGCGAGCGTGAGCGATCGGATGTTGGCGGCGACCGGGCGGCTCACGGCGTGCCCCGCACACGCGCCGTCGTATCGCTTACGCGTATCAGGAGCGCGACGAGCATCCAGTTGGTCACCAGCGACGATCCGCCGTAGGCGACGAACGGCAGCGTGATCCCCGTGAGCGGAATGAGCCGCGCATTCCCGCCGACGATGACCAGCGTCTGCAGGGCGACGATGAACGAGAGGCCCGCCGCCAGGAGCTGCAGGAACGGAGTCGGCGCGCGGAGCGCGATGAGCATGCCGCGGTAGACGAACAGGAGGTACAGCGCGAGCAGCGCGAGAGCGCCGGCGAAGCCGACCTCCTCCGCGAACGCGTCGAAGACGAAGTCGCTCCACACGACCGGTATCCGCTCCGGCATGCCGTTCCCAAGACCGGCGCCGAAGAGGCCCCCGTTCGCCAGCGCGAAGAGTCCCTGGACCAGCTGGTAGCCCGAGCCGAAGCGCACGTTCTCAGAGAAGGGATGCAGCCACACGTCGACGCGGGCCGCGACGTGACCGAACGCCTGATAGGCGACGAAACCGCCGATCACCAGCAGGACGATGCCGATGAGCGTGTAGAACGCCTCACCGGTCGCGAGATAGAGCATCGCCAGGAAGATCCCCAGGAACAGCAGCGTGGCGCCAAGGTCCTTCTCGAACACCATCACGACCATCGCGATCGCCCACATCGCGACGATCGGCACGAGGTACGGGACCGGCGGCACGGGGATGGGGCCGAAGCGCCGCTGCGTCTGCGCGAGCACCTCACGGAACTCCTCGAGGTACGCCGCGAAGAAGATGACCAGCAGGATCTTCACCGCCTCCCACGGCTCGAACGTCACGCTGCCGACGCCGATCCAGATCCGCGCGCCGTTGACCTCGCGTCCGATGACCGGCAGCAGCGGCGACATCAAAAGGAGGATCCCGAGCAATGCCCAGGTCCATTTGAAGCGCGACAGCGCCGTGATGTCGCGGGGAATGAGGATCGTCGCCGCGAATGCCCCTGCCGCGATGAACGTCCAGGAGAGCTGATTGAGCAGCAGGTTCGACGCGAGCCGCTGCACGAGAACGAGACCGATGGCGGTGAGCGCGGCCGCGAGCGGCAGGAGCAGCTGATCGCCGCGCACGCCGCGCGCGGCGAGGAATACGTGCAGCAAGAACGCGACAACGACGAACGTCACGGGGATCACCAGCTGCTGCGGACGGAAACCAGCGACCTCCGCCGCCGCGACCGCGACGGACCCGGTGATGCCCAGCGCGGCGACCCAGAAGAGCAGTCCGAGCTCCGGCCGGCGGCGCGTCAAGGCGATCATCCCGCGCTGCCCTTCTCGATCCGCATCGCGATCCGGCCGATCGCAAGCTCGTCACCGAACCGCAGGCGCTCGGCGCGCTCGATGCGCGTCCCGTTCACCAGAGTGCCGTTGGTGCTACCGAGGTCCTCGACCCACCAGTCGCCGTCGCGCAGCTCGAGCACGGCATGGCGCGCCGATGCGGCCTCATCGGAGAGCGGGACGTCGTTGCCGGCGTCGCGGCCGATCGACGTGGAAGCCCGCAGCGAGAACCGCTCCCCCACGCGCGGGGCGTGGCCTGCACTGCGCTCGACGACGAGCACACCCAGTGTCCTCGTCGCGCTGTCCCCGGCGCGCTCGGCCACGAGCGAGCGATGGAGCACACCGAAGGCACGCACCAGGAACAGATAGAGCAGGACCAGGAACGCGATGCGCACGCCCCAGAGCAGGACGGCGAAGGTGATCTCCATCTAGTCGGCCGAGTGGAAGATGAGGTCGAGCCCGGCCACCGAGATCCGGTCGCCGTCGTTGAGCACGACCTCGGCGACGCGCCGGCCGTTCACGTAGGTGCCGTTGGTGCTCTGCAGGTCGTACAGCGTGTAACGGCCGAGACGCAGTCGGATCTCGGCGTGCTTGCGCGACACGCGGGTGTCGTCGAGCACGACGTCGTTCTGCTGGTCGCGGCCGATGAGCAGCGGCTCCGGCCCGAGCTGCACCGACGTTCGCTCGCCTCCTTTGACCTCGACGGTGGCCTTGGGGGCGCGTGGCTTTTCGCGCATTAGCTTCTCGCGGTCCAGCACCATCGTGTGGCCGGATTCGACAGAACCAAGCGACTTCGGATCGGCCTCGACCTCATCTCCGGATGCATCGACGAGTGCGCACGACACCCGGATGTCACCCGGCGCGACGTCCTCATCGCGCTCGATCTCGACCGAAGGGAAGTCGAGCAGCGTGAAGTTGCGCTCCCGCGAGGCCGACAGCACCGCCTCCGCCAGGTCGCGCTCGAGGCTGCGACGGTACTGCTCGAACTGCGCGAAGTCCGTCGCGGAGAGGGAGACCACATAGGAGTTGGGCACGAACGTCTTGGAGAGGGAGATCGTCTGATGCGCCTCCATCGTGCGGATGAGGCGCTTGGCGATCTGGACCGGCTGGAGCTTCGCGCCGAAGAGGCGGGCGCTCCATCCCTCGATCAGCCGGCTCACGAATGATTCAAGGCGTTCCATGCGCAGCCCTCTTCACCTTAATCACTTCCGCACCAACGAGGATGATCGCGGCCGTCACGTAGATCCAGGTGAGCATGGCCGCCCCGAACGCGATCGGCCCGTAGACGCTGAAGATACCGAGACTGCGCGTAACGAACCCGAACGCTATCTTTGCGAGCTCCCACAGCACGGCTGATACCAGTGCGGCCAGCCGCGCGGTCCGACTGTGAAGTCGTGCGCGCGGAACGAAGCGGTAGATCAGAAAGAACGGCACGTAGCCGACCGCGATCCCGAGGAACGGCGCGAATGGGCCGGCGCTGTACGAGACCGCGAGGGAGAGGATCGCGAGGACGACGAGGGCGCCTGCGAAGGCGAATGCGTCGATCTGACCGCGGACGAATCCGCGCTTCCGGCCTGTCCCGAGGACCACGGCGATCGCCTTGTCGATGGAACCGTGGATCGCGCCAGTCGCTAGGAGTGTTCCGATGACACCGACACCCAGCGAGACGCCGCGGCCCTCGACCAGCTCGCGGACGAATTGGGTTTCCTGCGCCGTCGCCGACGGATAGACCTGCCGAAGCAGCTGCGCCAGCTCTTGCTGCGCGCGCTCCGAACCGAAGGCGAATCCGAGGATCCCGACGACGAGCGCCAGGATCGGGATGGTCGCGAAGAAGAGTTGATAGGCGACGGCGCCGGCGAGGAAGGGGCACTCGTCCTCCGCGAACGACATCGCGACCGCGCGCGCGTCGCGGACGAAGGCTCTGACCGATGTCAGGATGCGGCGTCGCTCTTCGGCGCCGGTTTCTCCGTCGCCTTCGTCTCGGACTTCTCCGACTTCTTGTCGCTCTTGGACTCGCCCTTCGTGTCGGTCTTTGTCTCGCCTTTGGTCTCGCCCTTCGTTTCGGTCTTGCCGTCGCCCTTCTGTTCCGCGCGCACAGATCCGTCGGCCGATCCCTTCTCCGCCGGACGGCTGTCGGTCTTGTACCAGCCGGAGCCCTTGAAGACGATCGCGGGCATCGACAGCAGACGCCGCGGCTTCTTGGCGCAGTTGGGGCACTTCTCCAGCGGCTCGTCCTTGAACGACTGGACCGCCGAGAACACGTGGCCGCAGTGATCGCAGCGGTAGTCGTAGATCGGCATCGCTCGATATCATCGCCGAAGGTGTCGGGAGGGGCTATCGCTGACGACCTGCGCGCGGCGTCCCGCCGTCGTCGGTTATTCGGCGAGAACGCGCAGGCTTACCTCTTTCTTCTTCCCGCGGTCGCACTCCTCGCTCTGTTCAAGATCCTCCCGGCGTTCTATGCGATCTATATCTCGCTCTTCCGGTGGGACATCATCCAGGGCGCGTTCCGCGGGCTCGACAACTACGTCGACATTCTCTGGGCGAACGCGACGCGCGCGCAGGCTTTCTGGCAGTCGCTCTCGACGACATTCACATACGCGGCCATCACCCTTCCCATCGAGATGGGTCTGGCGCTCGTCGTTGCATACGTGCTCTTCCAGAAGCTCGCCGGACGCGACATCTACCGCACGATCTACTACCTGCCCTATGTGACGTCGACCGTGGCGGCCGCGTTCGTCTTCCTCTGGATCTTCCATCCCCAGTACGGGGCGGCGAATCAGCTGCTCGGCGTCTTTGGCATCAGCGGCCTGCGGTGGTTCCAGGAGCCGGACGGCGTCTTCCAAATGCTCGGCAACGCGCTCGGCGTCGCACTCCCGGACTGGGCCGCCGGGCCGAGCCTCGCGCTCGTTGGTGTCGCGATCTTCTCGATCTGGCACTTCCTCGGGTTCCAGATCCTGATCTTTCTGGGAGGACTCGGGAACATCCCGCTCGAGTACTACGAAGCCGCGAAGCTCGATGGCGCCAGCCAGTGGCAGCTCTTCCGCAGGATCACGCTCCCACTGCTGTCGCCGCAGATCTTCTTCGTCTTCACCATCGGAAGCATCGGAGTGCTGCGCGCGTTCAACGAGATCTTCGTGCTGACGAACGGAGGGCCGCTCGACACCACGCGGACGGTATCTTTGCTCGTCTTCAGGACGTTCTTCCAACAGGGCCAGATCGGTCTCGGCTCGGCGATGGGCGTCCTCCTGACACTGATCATCCTGGCGTTCACGGTCATCCAGTTCCGTTTCCTCGAGCGGCGGGTGCACTACACATGAACGCGGTCATTCGGCCGCGCGTGCCGGCAGTCACGTCCTCGGCCTTTAAGCATCTCGTGCTGATCCTGGTTGGGATCGCTGTCGCCTACCCCTTCTATTTCATGATCACCACGGCCTTCAAGGATTTCGCCGAGGCGTCCACGACGCCGCCGACGTTGTTCCCCACCTCGCTGCACCCCGAGAACTACGCCGAGGTGTGGTCGAAGCAGCCCTGGGCTCGCTACTTCGCGAACACGTTCTTCGTCGCCGGCGTGACCGTCTTCGGAGAGATCGTGATCGCCGTGCTCGCCGCGTACGCGTTCGCGCAGATGAACTTCCGCGGCAAGAACATCCTGTTCGCGCTCTTCCTCGCGACCTACATGATGCCGGGCGAAGCGACGCTGATCCCGAACTTCGTGATGATGAGCAAGGCGCCTCCCGGCGTGAACCCGCTTTTCCCGATCCCACGCCTCGGCCTGTACGACACCTACGCGGCGCAGATCCTTCCCTTCCTCGCCAGTGCGTTCTCAGTGTTCCTGCTGCGTCAGCAGTTCCTCGCGATCCCGAAGGAGCTGCATGACGCCGCCAAGATCGACGGCGCGGGCCATCTGCGGTTCCTGTGGTCGATCGGACTACCGATCTCGGTCCCGGCGCTCGTGACGGTGGCGATCCTCTCCTTCTACGCCTCTTGGAACGCGTTCCAGTGGCCGTTCATCGTTACCTCGTCGCCGGAGATCCGCCCGATCCAGGTCGCGCTGAACGCCTTTAGCGCGGAAGCGGGGGCCAATTACCATCTACTGATGGCGGCGGCGTCGTTCGTTGTTGCACCGGTCGTTCTGCTTTATCTCGTCGGGCAGCGCTTCTTGGTGCAGGGAGTCGCACGGACGGGCATCCGCGGATAGCGTTCACGCGTATCTCACGTGGCGGACACTCGGTGTTGCTCGAATGGTCCCGAATGGTGGAGGAGGTAGGAAGACAGTCATGACGAAGATGCGGATCCCAGCACTACTCACGACTCTGGCGCTCCTGCTCGGCGCATGTGGCGCCGGCGGGGCACCGACCGGGACGGTCGCGCCGCCGACAGAGGCCGACATAGACATCACCGGCCCAGTCACGCTGACCCTGTGGCACGCGCTCACGAGCGACCCGCAGAAGGGCGCGCTCGAGGCGTCGGTCAAGAAGTTCAACGAGACCAACGGCAAGGGCATCACGATCACGCCGGTCGTCCAGGGGAACTACACGCAGCTGTACCAGAAGACCCTCGGCGCGATCCAGGCCGGGACGCTCCCGGAGCTGGTGCACGCGTACGAGAGCCAGGTCGCCGACTACACGAAGGCGGCGGTCGTC
>DATEZK010000472.1:0-3882 GCA_035255665.1 Candidatus Limnocylindria bacterium | reverse complement strand
GTCGTAGAAGGCCGGAACGCCGTTGACGATGCGCTGCGTCCTGGTCGCCGACTCGCCGCAGACGACGCAGATCGCTTCGAGCTTGTCGACCTTTTCCGCGAGCGCGAGCAGCGTCGGGACGGGACCGAAAGGCTCGCCGCGGAAGTCGAGGTCCAGGCCCGCGCAGATCACGCGGTGGCCGCTCGCGATCAGCTTGCGCACCACACCGACGATCGCGTGGTCGAAGAACTGCACCTCGTCGATGCCGACGACCGTCGTGTCCGGTGACATCAGCTGCAGGATCTCCTCGCCCACGAGCACCGGACGCGCCTCGAACGAGTCGCCGTCGTGCGAGCTCACCAGCTCGCTGTTGAAGCGGATGTCGATGGCGGGCTTGAACACCTGCACGGCGCGGCGCGCGATCACCGCGCGCCTCACACGGCGGATGAGCTCTTCGCTCTTTCCGCTGAACATCGAGCCGACGATCACCTCGAGACCCGCGTGGGTCGAGGCGTTCTTCGGCGGCAGCTAACGGCCCGGAGCGGCCTCCGCCTTCGCGGTCGGCTGCTCCGCCTGCTTGGTCCCGTACCGCTTGTTGAAGCGATCGACGCGACCCTGGATGTCCAGGATGTGCTGCTTGCCGGTGAAGAACGGGTGGCACTTCGCGCAGACCTCGACGTGAAGCTCGGGCTTCGTCGATCCGGTCATGAACGAGTTGCCGCACGCGCAGATGACCTTCGCGTCGACGTACTTCGGGTGGATCTTTTCTTTCATGGGTTGCCTCTCTCTATGCCGCGGGGATGACGTTGACTTTGCGACGGTCGTCGCGCGCGGGGGTGTACTTCACCTCGCCGGCGACGAGCGCGAACAGCGTGTGGTCCTTGCCGACGCCGACGTTCTGGCCGGGCAGGAGCCGCGTGCCCCGCTGCCGCACGAGCACCGTCCCTGCCTCAACAAGCGAGCCGGCGAATTCCTTCACACCGAGCCGCTGGCCGGCGGAGTCGCGACCGTTGCGTGTGGAGCCTGCGCCCTTTTTGTGTGCCATTTCTTTAAGCCTCGATCTTCGTGATGCGGAGCGTCGTCTCCGACTGGCGATGGCCGCGACCGCGACGCTGGCGGGTCTTGTTCTTGTACCGGAGGACCTGGATCTTGGGGCCCTTGCCGTGCGCAACGATCTCCGCGGTGACCTTCGCGCCGCCGAGCGCCGGTTGGCCGGCCTTCACGTCGTCGCCGTCCGCGATGACCAGGATGTCGCCGAGCGTGACGGTCTCACCGACCTTGCCGGCCAGGCTGTCGACGCTGACGAGGGCTCCCTCTTCGACGCGGTACTGCTTACCGCCGCTGCGGACGATGGCGTACATCGGAAACTCGGACCATCCGGACAGAAAAAGTCGTCGCGCGCCTGCGCGACGTTATGAAAAGTATACCGGACGGCCGGGTCTCCCCGACCGTCCGGTACCGAGCGACTAAGCCCGCGCGCGCCGCGTAAGGACCGCCGGCATGCCCAGCATGCGCACGAGGTAGGTCACGATGCCGAGCAGGGCCGCCAGGCCCATGATCGGCGCGACGAAAGCGACCGGGTGCGTGAACGCCGGCTTTCCTTCGCCAGAGCCGACGATGATCAAGACGGCGATGAACGCCGCGGCGCCCACGTTGAGGCCCCAGAAGATGACGTCATCGGCCCAGGGCCACACTCGCGCTCGCTCCGGGACCTTGCTGAGTGTGGTGGTCCCCCTCTCCGAGTTGACGATGAGGATTGCGCCGAAGATCGCGTTCGTCATCACGCCCACGAAGTACGCGTGATCGAGCGCGTGCAGGAGACCGATCGAGACGAGCGTGAAGTCCCCCTGCGCCGCGATGAACTGCTGCACGAGGATCGCCTGAAGGATGACGGCGAGGATCAGGAACGGGACCACGATCGCGATGTGGCGCGCGCCCGTCGGCGCCAGCCACGGTGCGGCGAGCGCTGCCCGCCCGACACGGTATGCAGCGATCAGGATCCCCGCGAGGGTGAGGAGCGTCGCGAGGCCGGGAAGCGCCTGCGCGGCCGCGGCCGGCAACGAAGAGCTGAGGAGCAGGCTTGCCGAGAGGACGAGTCCGCCGATGAATAGCAGATAGACCTGTGCGAGACCGAGCCTGGTGCGACCGCTGCCGCCGATCAGCTGCCATTCCGCGAACCCGGCGGCGACGAGCACGAGGTATCCGCCCGTCTGCGCGGAGGCATGCGCACCGACGAGATCGGCGCCGGTCGGGAGCGCGTTGCCTGTGGCGAGCAGCACCTGGACGATGACACCGAGCGTCGAGCCAATGACCAGCGTCGTCAGTCCGAGGAGGACCGACAGCTTCGGGATGTCGAGCCGAGCGATACCTCCCTCGGCCATGACGCGCGTGTACACGAACCACCACCAGTACACGATGATCGCGAGCTCCGCGAGACCGAACACGCCGCGGAGGATGAAGACACCGGACCAGAAAGCCATGACGTACGCGGCGGTGCCGAGGCCGCTCAGCAGGATCGCGGCACTGAGGTCCTCATTCCTGCGAGCGAACATCCAGATCGCGATGCCGATCACACCCATCGTGATCCAGCCGAGTGTCCCTGAATGGAGATGCGTGAGTAGCGTGGCGCGATCGAGAGCGCCAAAGAGCTGGGACGCGTTCGCGAGACCGAGAAGGACCGTGAGTGTGAAGATGATCAGGGCGTACTGGAACGCCTGTCCGACCTCAGCACGTGCGCGCATGACTCGCCTCCCTCCGCCTACTGGCGCGAGAGCCTAGCGTGCGCGAGAGTCGAGCGCGACCACCTGCACGTTCTCCGGCAGGGAGCTTCGTGTGACGGAGAGCTTCGGCACGGGCGTCAGCTCCTTCACGCCGAGCTCATGTAAGAGGCGCTCGTAGGGGCTGTCCTTTTTCTGAACCTCGGGGTCGTAGGACATGGGGACGACGACCTTCGGCTCGAGCTGATGGACGATCTCCGCGGCCTTCGCGGCGGAGAGGTTCGTGTCCGCCCCGGTGATCGGCACGAGCACGATGTCGACGTCGCCGAGCCGCTCGAGATCTGCGGCCGGCAGCGAGTGGCCGAGGTCTCCGAGGTGACAGATGAGGAGGTCGTCGAGCCGGATCGCGAACACCGTGTTACGACCACGTGAAGTGCCCTTGTCCTCATCGTGGAACGTGCCGAGTCCGGTGACGAGGACCTCGTGGACCTCGTATTCGCCGGGGCCGCGCAGCACCACCGGCTCGCCGCCGACGGACTTCAGGCTGGAGTGACCCGGGTGGTCATGCGAGATCGTCACGAGGCCGGCCTCCGTGCGCGAGATGGCGTGGCCGGACTTGGGATCCGGGGGGTCGGTTAGGACGATGCCTTCGCGGCCGCGCATGCGGAAGCAAGCGTGTCCCAACCAAGTGAGGTCCATCGGGGGCACCACAATACGCGAAACACCCTGAGATGCCCTCGGGTAAGCCGGTTCAGGAGGGCGACTCGGGCGCCATCGGAGGCTGCCGGCTGACGCGCACCGATCAGGAAGCCGTTCAGCGGTGCCTCGCCGGCGATGCCGACGCCTATTCGACCCTCGTCGAACGTTACGGAGGCCGGGTGTACAACATCGCGCTGCGTATCACGGGTGACCCCGATGCCGCCTCCGACTGCGCCCAGGAAGCCTTCATCCGCGCCCACAAGGCCCTCCACCAGTACGACCCGAGCCTCTCGTTCGGTCCGTGGATCTTCCGCATCGTCACCAACGTGAGCCTCAATCACGTACAGCGGTGGCATGCGCACCAGACCCAGGTGGACGAGCTGCCGGAGTCGGCGGAGCCCGAGGAGTCTGGCCCGGAGGCGTCGGCTCTACGGCGCGAGGCGGTGGCCGAGGTGCTCGACGCGATGGCCGAGCTGCCGTCGGCATA
>DATEZK010000471.1:0-3122 GCA_035255665.1 Candidatus Limnocylindria bacterium | reverse complement strand
ACGAAGGAACGTGTAGCGCGCGATCCCGCGGACCTCGCGTCCGGCGTACGGCGTCCAGCCGCACTTGCTCAGCACGTCCTCGTCGCGGATCGTTCGTCGCTTCGCGAGGTCGACGAGCACGATGTCGGCGTCCGCGCCGACACGGATCGCGCCCTTGCGCGGGTACAGGCCGAAGAGCCTCGCCGGCCGGGTCGCGGTCGCGTCCGCGACGCGCTCGAGGCCGATCTTTCCGTCGTTCACGTCGGTCAGGAGCAGTGACAGGTAGTACTGCTCCGAGGGCGTGCCGGTGTGTGCCTTCCAGCCGTCCTTCCAGCCCGGCTCCTTCTCCTCGCGCAGGTGCGGCGCGTGATCGGTGGCCATGATGTCGACGGTCCCGTCGCGGAAGCCGGCGTACACCGCGTCCGCGTGGTGCGGTGCGACGAAGTACGAGAGTGCGTACGAGCCGAGCCGCTCGATGTTCGCCCAGTCGTTCCCGAGCCAGAAGCACCACGGGTTCACCTCCGCCGAGACCGTGCGGCCCGCGGTCTTGGCCGCTCGCAGCATCTCGACGACGCGCTTCGTCTGCGTGTGCAGCAGATGGAGCCTCACGCCGGTCGCCTCCTGCAGGCGGAGCAGCACCGCGACGGCGGTGTCCCAGATCACGCCGTCGTCGTGCGCGTACGCCTTCGCATAGGCGCGGAAGTCGCGCTCGCCGCGGTCCCAGTACTCGCGCTCGATCGAGTCCATGAGCGCCTGATCGTGCGGATGGACCATGAGCGGAAGGCCCGTGGCCTTGATCGCCTTCATGCGCTCGTACAGCTCGCCGTGCTTGTGCAGCCCGATGCCTGGCATGTGCGGATACGAGCGACCGGTGTCGACGACCATGAAGATCTTGAACGCTAGGATTCCGCGCTCCGCGAGCTTCGGGATCTCGTCGAGCTGCACTCCGGACGCGTTGACGTTGTAGTCGACCATCGAGCGCTCCCGGTAGAGCGCGAGCATCGCGTCGAGGTTCGCCGCGGTCGTTGGCGGCGGATCGACGTTCGGCATCGCGACCGAGGTCGTCACGCCACCTTCGGCGCACTGGCGGCCGATCGCCGCAAGGTCCTCTTTGTGGGTGAATCCCGGCTCGCGGTGATGCGAGTGCATGTCGATGAGGCCTGGCAACGCGACCAGCCCGTCCGCCTTGATCTCGCGTTTGCCTTTTGGTGCGGCCCCGGCTTCGGTGACCAGTGCGATGGTCTCGCCGTCGATCGCGATGTCGGCACTGCGCATTCCATCCTCGAGGACCGCCTTCGCTCCGCGAATGACTATGTCGTGCGTCATGCCGGCGTCCGCTCCGCGTCTTGCGTCTCGCCCACGATGACCTCCTCGGCGGCGTGCGACGGCTGCCCGCGTCCGGATGCGGCGACGAGCTGCCGGAGCCACTCGACCATCATCGGGATGACTTCGCTCGCGTACTGCTTGTATGCGGCGTAGTGAGTCGTCCCACGCTGCGTGACGAGCTTCTTCGGAGTGGCGCTCTTCTCGTACAGCGCTTTCGCGTGGTCCGTCGGCGTGACCGCGTCCGGATCGACGGCGACGATCATGAGGCCGCGCACGCGCGGCGCGACATCGATCGGCCGATAGTCGATGACGCCCTGGGCGCAGCTGAGCGGCACGGCCGTGGGGATGCGCGAATCGACGTCCGCCTTCACCGAGCTGGCGCGGCGTTCGGCGGTCTGGATCATGATCTCGTCGCGCGGGTGGACGAGAACACCCGTACCCGTAGCCGCGCGCTGCCGCCGATCGGCATCGACGCGCGCAAGGAAGCCGGTCCACTCTTCTTCGGTGGTGCGCATGCGGCGGAGCCAATCGCGCCCATCCGCCACCGGCACCTGGCTGATCGTCGCGCGCATCTCAGGCTCGGCCGCCGCGACGAGCACAGCGTTCCCGCCCCCGGTCCCGCCGCTGCCGAAGATCGCGCCGCGCGCGGGATCGATATCCGAGCGCGAGCGCATGTAGGCGATCGCATTGCGCCAGTCCTCGACCTGCCACGTCGGCGAGATCGTCCCGCGATCGCCTTCACTCTCGCCGAAGCCGCGGTAATCGAAGATGAGCACGGCGAAGCCGGCGTAAGTGAACGCCTTGTGGTACGGGACGTACAGCTTCGCGTCCGCCAGCCCGAGCCAACCCGGCCCCTGCACGATGAAAGGGAGCCGATCCGTCGCCGCATCTGGGCGATGCAGGAAGCCGCGAAGTCGCGCGCCCTCGCTGTAGAAATCGACGGTCTCGGTCTTCACGCACACATAATGCGCGACCGTGCCGACCATCGCTCGACCCTTCCTCGCGGTCCTCGCGATCTCCGCCGCGATCACGATGACGAAAGGGACCGTGGAGATCGCGTACCCGCCATACCTCGCGGTCTACGGATACACGCTCACGCTCATCGGGTTCCTCACGTCGCTCATCGCCGTGCTTCAGCTCGCGTCGCGCATTCCGGTGGGTGCCGCGTATCGCGCCGAGCTCGTGAAGCGACAGTTCGCGGTCGCTCTCGTCGCCTTCGGGATCTCGACGAGCGGGTTTGCGTTCGCCGCCGGGGAGCCGCTAGCGGTCACAGCGCTCAGCGTGCTCCACGGGTTCGCGTTCGGAAGTCTCGGGACGCTTGGCCTTGCGCTCGCGATCGACTTCGCCGGAGATCGTCGCGCGGGCGTGTCGATGGCCTGGTACACGGCATCGAACTCGACCGGCTACGCACTGGGATCTCTCGTCGGCGGCTGGCTCGCTGACACGATCGGGATCCCAGCGACGCTCGGCATCATGGGCGTGCTGCCCCTCGGAGCAGCTGTGGCGGTGCTGTTGCTGCCGCAAGTGGTGGCCGCGCCGTTCGTGTCAGACCGCGGAAGTGGGCTCCGCGGTCTGATCGCCGCCGGATCGCGGCTCGACAGCCGCGTGTGGCTGGCGTTCGGCATCGTCCTGTACCTCAACGTCCTGATGGACAGCGTCGACACCTTCTGGCCGATTTACGCGCCCACGATCGGGATCTCGCTCGCGATGGTCGGCGTGCTGCGCGCGATCAAGAGCGGCTCCGCCATCTTCATCCGCTCGACCGGCGTCATGTTGCTTCGCGCGGTCGACTACCACCGCGTCACCCTCGTCGCCGT
>DATEZK010000470.1:0-6607 GCA_035255665.1 Candidatus Limnocylindria bacterium | reverse complement strand
GGCGGGAATCGTGGTCACGCCGTGATTATCAATCAGAAAGCGCAGAGGTAGCGGGAGGCGCGCAAGCAAGCGACAGCGGGCGCATAGGGAACGGCGGCGAGAGCAAGCGGGCACGTCGCGAACGAGAGTTGAGACCGCGGTAAGAGCACAAGGTCAGCAAGGCGATGGAGCGGGCCCGTTTCGAGAGAGCGACGTGCCCGCTGGCTCACATGTCGAGCGACGCGCCCGCTGGCGCGACTTGCAGGCCATGACCTACGGCAGGCGATTGAACCAGAGCAGCGAGAACGCGCCGGCGAGTATCGACAGCACCGCCGCGATCGCGGTGAGGTACGAGGTCACCTCTGTCTTTTGCTCGCGGAGCACGAGCTGTGTCGACAGCTTCTCGTACACCTCGCGCAGATCGGCGCTGTTGGACGCGTTGTAGTACTCGGCCTCGGTGAGCTCCGCGATCTGCTTCAGCGTCGCCTCGTCGAGGCGCGTGCGGATCTGACGGCCCTGAAGCCGGAGGATCGTCCCTTCCGCGCTTCCGACGCCGACGGTGTACACACGGATCCCGCGGCTGATCGCCTCCCCGATGATCTGCAGCGGCGCCGGGAACTGATTGTTCTGCCCGTCGGACAACAGGATGATCGTCGCGGGCGCATTCAGCGTTCCCCCGGGCGGCGCGGTTGGCATCGGTCCCTGCCCGCCGGTCTCTTCTAGCCGCTGGAGCGCCTGCACACTCGGCGGGATCTCCTCGTCGTTTTCGAAGATCGCGTCGAGCGAGGTCAGGATCCCACGGCCGATCGCGGTCGCGCGCTGCGTGCGCAGACGGTCGATCGCCTTGACCACCAGGTCGTGGTCCGTCGTCGGTGACTGCACGAGCGAGGCGTCGCCGGCGAACGACACGATGCCCACCGAGACATCCTCGCCCTGACGGGCAACGAACGCCTTCGCCGCCTCTTTCGCGGCCTCGATCCGGTTCGGTTTGAGGTCTTCAGCCTGCATGCTCCCGGATACGTCGATCGCGAGGATCACGACGCCCTCCTGCACCGGCATCGAGACGACGGTGACGGGCCGCGCGACGGCGACGGTCATGAAGAACAGAGAAGCGAGGAACAGGGCGGGCGGAATGTGCCGGCGGATGCCCGGGCCACGGCCCAGCGCTTCCTTGACGAGAGAGAGGCTGGCGTAGCGCAGTGCGTACTTCTGGCGCCGCCGCTGGGCCCAGATGTAGAGGGCGATGAGGATCGGCACGATGAGCACGAGCCAGAGACCCAGCGGAAAGATGAAGTTCATGAGGCCTTTCCCATCGCGCGCTGGCGCGCCTTACGAAGCTTACGCGTCGCGGCGAAGCGCACGACCGAACGCACCAGGTCCTCTTCGGTCGAGAGCTCCAGAGTGTCCACGCCGGCGCGGAGGAACGCCGCGCCCAATGCGCGTTCGCGCTTCTCCACGACCTCCGCGAATCGCTTTCGGAAGCGCGCGTCGTGCGTGTCGATGTGCAGCGCCTCGCCGGTCTCCGAGTCGGTCATGATCACGAAGCCGATGTCGGGCAGCTCGCGCTCGCGTGGATCGGTGAGGCGGATCGCGAGCGTCTCGTGACGACGGGAGAGCAGGCCGAGCGGCTTCTCCCAGCCGGGCATCGTGAAGAAGTCGGAGATGATGAACACGAGCGACCGCCGCTTGAACGTTCGCAGCGCGGTCTCGATCAGCTCAGCGAGCGACGTCGCCGGCGAGCTCTCGAGTCGCGGTCGGCGCTGCAGCTCGTCGATCAGCCGCAGGACCTGCATCCGTCCACCGCGTGCCGGGACGACCTTCTCCACCTTCTTGCCGTAGAGGATCGCGCCGACGCGGTTGCCGTGCCCGGTGAGCAGTCGCGCAACGACGCCGACGAAGTCCACGAGCAGGTCTCGCTTGAGCGCGCTCGCCGTTCCGAAGTCGACCGACGGCGACAGATCGAGCAGGAAGTGCGCGGTGATCTCGCGGTCCTCGAGGTACTCGCGGACATGCGGGAGGTCGAGGCGAGCGGTGACGTTCCAATCGATGTTGCGCACGTCGTCGCCCGGGACGTACTCGCGGATGTCCGCGAGGTCCAGGCCCTGCCCGCGGAAGATCGTCCGGTAGTCGCCCTGAAGCAGACCATCCAGGCGACGGACGATCGTCCAGTCGAGGCGGCGGAGCGTGCGCTCCGGAGTGCTAGCGGACGAGAGCATGACCCTGCATCGGTGCCGCCGGCACGGGGATGCGATCCATGATCTTCGCGACG
Organism: Candidatus Limnocylindria bacterium; assembly: GCA_035255665.1. Classification (GTDB taxonomy): domain Bacteria; phylum Chloroflexota; class Limnocylindria; order P2-11E; family P2-11E; genus CF-39. The sequence goes on along the minus strand of DATEZK010000470.1, from coordinate 4,359 downwards.
AGCGTATCGGGCGTCACGTCGTCCGAGAGTGCTTCGTACGACAGGACGATGCGGTGCCGGAGAACGTCGACGGCCACGTCCGCGATGTCCTGCGCGAGCACGTAGCTGCGTCCGCGCATGAACGCCAGAGCGCGAGCGGTGAGGACGATGTTGATCGACGCGCGCGGGCTCCCACCGTACGTGATGTATTTGGCGACGTCCTGGACGCCGTAGTCCTTCGGCTGCCGAGTCGCGGTCACCAGGCGGACGATGTACTCCATCAGCACCGGATCGACGAATACCTTGTCGACCTCGTGCTGCAGCACGATCAGCTGCTCGGTCGTGAGGACAGGCTGGACCGCGGTCAGCGGGCTGGTCATGCGCTCGACGACGACGAACTCGTCCATCTCGCTCGGATATGTGATGAGGACCTTCATCATGAACCGGTCGACCTGCGCCTCGGGCAGCGCGTAGGTGCCTTCCGTCTCGATCGGGTTCTGGGTCGCCATGACCAGGAACGGATCCGGCACCTTGTGCGTCTCGCGGCCGATCGTGACCTGACGCTCCTGCATGACCTCGAGCAACGCGCTCTGCACTTTCGCGGGTGCGCGGTTGATCTCGTCTGCAAGAAGCAGATTGGTGAAGACCGGACCGAGCGACGTCTGGAACTCGCCGTTCTTCTGGTTGTAGATGCGCGTGCCGACAAGGTCGGCAGGTACGAGGTCTGGCGTGAACTGGATCCGCTTGAACTCGCCGCTGACCGCCTGCGCGACGGTCTTCACTGCCAGTGTCTTCGCCAGGCCGGGAACGCCTTCCACGAGCAAATGACCACGGGCGAGGAGCGCGACGATCATGCGCTCGAGCAGGTGATCCTGGCCGACGATGACCTTCTTGATCTCGAAGAGCAGGCGCTCCATCTGGCTGCCGGGACGGACACTCGTTGTCATGGCGGTTCCTTCCTTCTAGTCCGGTGGGATGCCGAGCCCGGCCCCTGCCGCATCGATCGTGACCGCGAAGCCCACCCCGCTGAACACCTTACCCGCTGGATTGACCAGCCCGGTGACGATACCCACAACATCTCCGTTTTGATCGACGAGTGGTCCGCCCGAGCTCCCTGCGTTCACGGCGGCATCGAACTGGATCAGCCCGGTGATCGGCTTCGAGAGACCGGGCGCGGTCATCGAGCGATCGAGGCCGGAGATGACGCCGGTCGAGTACGAGCCGGTGAGACCGAAGGGATGGCCGATCACGAACGCGTGGTCGCCGATCGACAGGCGGCCAGGATTTCCTAGCGTCGCGGGCTGGAACTGCGCGGGCGGAGCGAGGGCCCGCAGGACGGCGATGTCGCGATCGGGGAGGCGCGCGACGACCTCGACCGGAGAGACGGTGCCGTCGCTGAACGTCACCGTGACGTCGTTGCTCCCGTCGACGATGTGCAGGCTGGTCAGGATGTCGGCCATTTCGTCGACGATCACGCCCGCGCCCGTGTTCGGCGCCGCTCCGTCGGCTCCCTTGGCGATGACCTGTACGACCGACGGCGCGACGTGCTGGTAGACCGCCACGGAGAGCAGGGGTGTCGGCTCGGGTGTCGGCTGGTCCTGCTCGGCGCGAAGCGCCACGAGACCGCCGGTCTGGACGGCCGCGACCAGATACCAGGTGAGGGCTACGAGGGCGATGAACGCGAGCGGCGCGCGCAGGCGGTTGGCGATGCGCTCGCGCAGTGGAAGACGCCGCGGGGGCTCGGGCGCCGGAGCGGCTTCGGGCACGTCCCCTCGCGGGAACTGACCGTACGGTCGATCCGACCTCGACAGCGTCATTGCGGTCCAGCCAGTCTAGGCCCGGGTCGGGGGCGCACCTTATGAGTTGGTTAAGGAACGAGGAACGCGATCTAGTCGGTGATCGGCACCATGTAGCCCTGCCCGCGCATCGTGGCGAGGACATTCGGCCGGCGCCAGTCGTCCTGGAGCTTGCGCCGCAGGTCGCGGATGTGGCGGTCGACGAGGTTGCTGTTGGGTTCGGCGTCTGCGCCCCAGACACAGTCGATGATGTCCTCGCGGGACACGACGCGACCGGCGTTCGCGATGAGCACATAGAGGAGTCCACGCTCGAGGGGCGTGAGGTGCGGCGCGCTCCCGTTCATGGCGATGTGACCGCTAGCGATGTTGACGTGGAGCTTGCCGACCTTCACGTCTCCATCGAGCTCGGGCAAACGCCCCGTCGCGCGATGGATCGCCTGGCTCGCGCGGATGACCAGCTCGGTGGGGTCGAACGGCACCCTGAGGATCTCCGTGGCGCCGAGGCCGATCGCGTTGAGCGCCCCGGTCATCCCGTGGTTGCGCACAAGGACGAGGACGGGCCGGTTGGTCTTGGTCATCTCGCCGATCGCGTCGCGGAGCCCGCCGTCAGCGGCGGCTTCGTCTAGAACGGCGAAGTCGCACCCGGCGGCGCCGACCTCACCTATCGGCATCTCGCGGGTAACGGCGCGGATATGCGTGAGCGCCAGCGCGACCACACCCGCCAGGGGTGGGCGCACCACGAGTGCGACCTGGAATGGCGGGCGATTCTGAATGACTGTCATGATTGGTTACGTTCACTAGACTCGCTTGATGGTCCGTAACGTAAGCACCCAAAAGGTACGTATACGAACGTAGCGTCACGCAGTGCGTTACCCAAGATCACGCCACGCGAACGTGACGTGTTGGGACACGTCGTTGCGGGTCTCGCGAACAAGGCGATCGCCGAAGAGATGGCGATCGGCGAGCAGGCCGTGAAAGCGCACATCTCTCGTCTCTTCCTGAAGTTCAGGGTCGAGAACCGGGCTGGGCTCGCGGTCGCGGCGATGACCGAGGCACTGGACGAACGCTCCTTTGCCGCGGGCGAGCTCGAACGGCTTGCGCGCGAGGAGCACCGCGACGCGCTCCGCACCCGCGCCAAGCTGCTGGCATCGCTCGTGGGAAAGGATCCCGCCGTCGTCATTGGCCAGGACGCGCGGGTTCTGCTCGCGAATCCGGCGTTCCAGCGGACGTTCGTCGCCGCGCTCTATCAGGACGAGCGCGGGGTGAAGCTGCCGGCGGACGCGACACCGCTTGCTCGGGCCGCGCGCGGCAAGCCGGCATCGCTCCGGTTCAAGCTCGCGAGCGGGCCGCACAGAGGCAGTTGGTGGCATGCGACTGGCGAAAAGGTCGAGTACAAGGGCGTGGGCAGTTGGACGGTGCTCGTTTTCCGCAGAGTCCGTGGACCCGTGGCTTAGCGGCTGCGATCCTCGGCTGAAAGCTGCGCGAGGCGGCCGCGCACAAGACCTGAGCGCAGCATCTCGATGGTCACACCCTCAGTCTCCTGCCACTCGTGGCCCTCGGCTCGCGCATCGAATGCGCAGTACGCCCACCGGTTGCTGACGACCGTCAACGTATCGGACGAAGATTTGGCCTCACGCGACGTGTGGGCATCAGCGATGCATACGTAGTGGACCAATCCACCCTTTGACATGTCCCTCCCCCGCCTCGGCGCAACCGTTTTCGGCTTGTCCGCTCGGTGTGAGCCTTCGTCACCGTACCACGAGACCGTGGACTGACCGTTGACTGACCAGCGCTTGCCTGCGCGCGCAATGTTGGTGGTCAATCCGGCAGCCGGCGAGCGCGGCGAAACGCGGGACGAAGGAGACCTCGGACGTTGCGAGGCGATCCTTCGAGCAGCCGGCTTCACGCTGGATCGCGTCGAGACCGGAGAGGAGTCACCGACCTCGGCGGACCTCGCGCGGCGCGCCGTCGACCAAGGCTACGAAGCGTGCATCGTGGCCGGCGGTGATGGCACCGTCGCCCCCGCGGCCGCGGCGCTACTCGATACCCCCGTCGTCCTCGGGATCCTGCCGTTCGGCAGCGTGATGAATATCGCCCACGGGTTGGATCTGCCGCTGGAGCCGGTCCCGGCGGCCAACGTCATCGCGCGCCGTCGCGTGCAGCGTGCCGATGCTGGCGAGGTGCGCGAAAAGATCTTCTTCGAGACGGCCGGCGTCGGCCTCGATGCCGAGATCTTCGGCGCGGCCCGGCACGCCGAGCGCGGTGACTGGCGCCGGGCACTTCGGCGCGGGCTCCGCATGCTGACCCAACATTCCTACCGCGTCCGCATCACGGTCGACGGTCGCGAGGACCGTCAGCGCGCGCTCCAGATCCTGGTGATGAACAGTCCGTACTACGGTTTCGCGCTCGAGGTCCTCCCGCGCGTCAGCATGACCGACGGTCTGCTTGACGTCGCGGTCTTTCCACGCATGGGCCGCTTGGCGCTGGTGCGCGCGTTCATCACGGCCTGGCGCGGCGGAGCACTGCCCGAGCGACCGGTGTCCTATCGCGGGGCGCGCATCGCGATCGCATCCGACGACTCGGT
>DATEZK010000469.1:0-2094 GCA_035255665.1 Candidatus Limnocylindria bacterium | reverse complement strand
AAAGCGCTGGATGCGTCGGCGAGCACCAGCATAACGACCGCCGGCTTCGCCATCGGAACGCCGGCGTACATGGCCCCCGAGCAGGTCGCCGGCAGCAAGACGCTCGACCATCGCGCGGACATCTACGCCGTCGGCATCGTCGCGTACGAGATGCTGAGCGGACGTCCTCCGTTCACCGGCGACTCCCCGGAAGAAATCCTGGCGGCGCACATCAGCGAACGGCCGGCGCCGATCTCGCAGCGCCGCAACGTCCCTCCGGGGCTGGTGAGCCTCGTAATGCGCTGCCTCGAGAAATACCCGGCGGATCGGTGGCAGACCGCCGACGAGTTGCTGGCGCGTCTCGAGACGATCGCGTCGGACGGAGCGGGCGCCATTCCCGTCGCGTCGTCGCGTCGAGTATGGCCATGGCTCGTGGCAGCAGCGGCGGTCGCGGTCATAGCCGTCGTCGCGATGGTCACCCGGAGGCCGGGCTCCCGCGATCCGCCGGAGCGGGGCGGTCCACTCCCAGAGCTCTACTCCGTTGCCATCCCGTCGTTCGAGTACCTCGGACCGGATGCCGAGAAAGCGTACATAGCCCACGGTACGACGCTCGATGTGATCGGAGAGCTGAGTCGGCACCCGCGGATCCGCGTGATCGGCCGTAACTCCGCCGATTACTATCGCCGGCAGGGCGTGTCCTTTCGGACGATGTCGGAATCACTCGGCGTGCGCGGTGTCCTGGAAGGAAGCGTCAGAGTGCAGGACAGCACCGTCCATGTGACCGTGCAGTATGTGCGCGACGACGGGTCGATCAACTGGTCGGAGTCGTATGACCGCCCCATCCGGACAGCCGGCAGCCTGCACGTCGACATCGCTCGCGATGTGATTGAACGATTGGCACTGACACCTCTCGCACACTCCGCCCCGACGTTTTCGCCGTCGGACTCGCAGGCGTGGGCACTGCATTCGCGGGGCCGTCAACGTCTTGACCTCCGTACCGCGGCGAGCCTCCGCGAAGCGATTACGCTTTTCGAGGCCGCGCTGCGCGCGAGTCCGCGCTTCGCTCGCGCACACGCCGGACTCGCCGACGCATACCGCCTCCTGGGAGCACCGGAGCATGCCGCCATGCGCCCGCAGGATGCACTGCCGGAGGCAAAGCGGCACGCGCAAGAGGCGATCGCGCTCGACTCGACCTTGGCGGACGCGCACGCATCGCTCGCAAACGCGATCTTCAACTACGACTGGGATTGGGATCGCGCGAGGCGTTCGTTCGAGCGGGCGCTGGCGCTCGATCCGGCGAACGTGACCGCGCACCAGTGGTATGGCCTCTACCTCGCCGCCATGGGCGATACCGTGGGAGCATGGAGGCACGCCCGGACGGTCCGTGAGATCGATCCCAAGGCGCCAGCTGCGCTCGGTGGTGTCGCGCGCATTTACTATCTAACCGGACAGCCTGACTCCGCGATCGCACTCTACCGTGCGGCGCTTTCACAGGATTCGACGTTCTACGTCGCGCGCGTGGGGATCGCGCTCGGCTATCTGGCCAAGGGTCAACCCGGCGAAGCGGAGCGCGAGCTCAGAAAGGCAATGGCGCTCTCGCCAGCGGCTCGTGCCGTTGTTCCGCTGCTCCTCGCGTACACGGCCGCGATTTCCGGACGACGTGACGACGCGCGCGATGCACTGGCGCGTGTTCGTCCATCGACCGAGAGCGGCCTGATCCCGGCGGAGTACGTCGCCCTCGTTCATATCGGGCTCGCCCAGCCGGACGCGGCCATGGCGTGGCTGGAGCGCGCTCGAAAACAGCAGTCGGGCATCGTACCGTATCTCAAGGTCGAGCCGTTGGTGAATCCGCTGCGGGCCGAACCGCGATTCGTTCTTATGCTCCGGGAATTGCGCCTCGCCTGACGAGTGCTGCCGTTGGTTGACAATTGCCGCTGCGCACCTGCAATCTTTACGTGAGTTCCGAGGCGATCCGCGACACGCCGCCCGCCCGTTCCTCACCCGCGGCCGAGCGCCGCACGCACCGATGGAGGTCGCGTGCCTGCAGGACGTTCCGTACTGACGCGACACCTCATCGGGCTCGTTGCATACTACGCCGTGCTCGCCGGGCTCGGG
>DATEZK010000468.1:0-2275 GCA_035255665.1 Candidatus Limnocylindria bacterium | reverse complement strand
GGCGATAGCGATAGCGAGGCTCAGGTCCCGACCGGGACGTCGTCGGCGCCGCTCAGATGCATGGATAGCAGTAGCGGCCAGGAACGCATCGCTCGACGCTTGCCATAAGCGACGAACCCGTCCTGCCATGCCCCTGTTGGTCATCGCCATCGTCGTCCAGGCGGTCCTGCGCGCCGTCTGCGTGATGGCGTACCGCCTGACGACCGGCGAAGAGGTCGCTCAAGAGAACATCACGGTCGCGCTGCTCGCCTCTCCTGAACGCGGCGCGCGTTCCGAAAGCAGTAGAACACTTAGCCAGCTGCCTAAGTGTACGCTACGATGCGGCCCATGCCGACCGCCGACGCAGCACAGCTCGACCGGGCGTTCCACGCGCTCGCCGACGAGAGCCGCCGCGCGATGGTCGTCCGCCTGTCGCGCGGCGCGGCGTCCGTGAGCGAGCTCGCCGCACCGCTGGACATGTCGCTGCCGTCCGTGATGCAGCACCTCGACGTGCTGCAGCGCAGCGGCCTCGTGCGCTCGGAGAAGGTCGGCCGCGTCCGGAGGTGCCGGCTCGAGCCCGGCCCGATGCGCACGCTCGAGCAGTGGATCGCCGAGCACCGCGCGATCTGGGAGAGGCACTTCGACCGCCTCTCCGACGTCCTCGACGACGCCTTTCCCACCGACCAAGGAGACCGCCGATGAGCATCCGCCAGCACGACTTCACGATCGAGCGACGGTTCCGCCAGACCCCGGCGCAGGCGTTCCGCGCGTTCGCGGACCCGGAGCTCAAGCAGCGCTGGTTCGGCGTGCCCGAGGGCTGGACCGACGCCAATTGGGAGCTCGACTTCCGTGTCGGCGGCAGCGAGGTGAGCGTGGGACGCGATCCGCGCGGGGTGCTGCACGAGTTCCGCAGCCGGTACCACGACATCGTCGACGGTGAGCGGATCGTCTTCGCCTACGACCTCCTGCTCGACGGGCGGCTCATCTCCGTGTCGCTGACGACCGTCGAGGTGCGGCCCGACGGCGACGGCACGCGGCTCGTCTTCACCGAGCACGGCGCGTTCTTCGACGACCTCGAGGATCCGGCGGAGCGCGAGCACGGCACCGGCCTGCTGCTCGACGGGCTCGCCGCCTTCCTCGGTGAGCAGGTCGCCGCGTGAGCCTCGCGCTCCACCAGCACCCCTTCGCCGCCTGATAGATCGCGGGCCACTACTTGCAAATCGTCAACGCCTTCGGAGGAGTCGCGATGCCGGACACCACCTGCCACATGTCGATCTCGCTCGACGGTTTCGTCGCCGGGCCGGACCAGAGTCGCGAGCACCCGCTTGGGAAGCGCGGAAGGGAGCTCCACGGCTGGCACCTCGGCGACGAGCGCGCCAACGAGGCCGACGAGACCGCTGTCGGCTGGCTCATGCGCCCGCGCGGCGCCTACGTCATGGGGCGCAACATGTTCGGGCCGATCCGCGGTGAGTGGGAGGAGGACTGGCGCGGCTGGTGGGGGCCCGAGCCGCCGTACCACGCACCGGTGTTCGTGCTCACCCATCACGCCCGCGAGCCGATCGAGATGGAGGGCGGGACGACCTTCCACTTCGTCACCGACGGCTTCGACGCCGCCTACGCACAGGCGCGTGAGACGGCCGGCGACGACGGCGTGGACATCGCGGGCGGCGCCTCCACCGTTCGGCAGGCGCTCATCGCCGGGGTCGTCGACGAGCTCACGCTCGACATCGCCCCGGTCCTGCTCGGGTCCGGCGAGCGGATCTTCGACGGCGTCGGATCTTTGGGGTTGGAGCCCGTCGAGGTGCTGCATTCGCCGCTGGCCACGCACATCCGCTACCGCCGGGCGAGCTGAAGGCCAGCTTCCGATACGTCTACCAGGCACCGCTCCGAGTCTCCCGATGCGGACGGCCAGCGACCCCCTTCGGGCGACCCGCAAGCGCATTGCCGAGGTAGGGAACCTCGGGAACGTTGACCTCGACCGTCTGGGCCGTCTGGTGGAGCCCGTCGTCGACCGCTTTCTTCACGCGCGAGACGTTGACTCGGTTATCGCACTTGATCCCGCTCAACGAACTGAGCTTGCACAAGAGATCTGGAGAGCCGCGGAGCGTGCGGGAGGAGATGTCCAGACGTCCGGCGCGCGGCTGAAGCCGCCGGACGTTCCGAGCGGCGCAAAAGGGTGCAGCGCGGCGATCACCGCTTCGCCGACATCCCGCCCTCGCGCATCGCTAGCGCCCATCGCCCGTGCGTTACCCGTGCCCGCGCTTGTGGGCTATCGCTTTGGACTGCGATGAAAGAG
>DATEZK010000467.1:0-2542 GCA_035255665.1 Candidatus Limnocylindria bacterium | reverse complement strand
CGCGGGACTGCGGAATATGTATCCATCACGAGGCTTCTCTCGTACTTGGCGAGATCCTCGACGATCATCCCGCACCCGCGGACGACGCAGGTGAGGGGATCCTCGGCGACGTGGACGGCCATCTGCGTCGCCTCGGCCACGCGCGTGTCGAGCCCGCGGAGGAGCGCGCCTCCACCCGCGAGGTAGATGCCCTGGTCCATGACGTCGGCGATGAGCTCGGGCGGCGTCTCTTCGATCGTCTGCTTGATGGCCTCGACGATGGAGGCGATCGACGGCTCGATGGCTTCGCGGATCTGCGCGCTCGTGACCTCGATCGACCGCGGCCGTCCGGTGAGAAGGTCGCGGCCGCGGAAGTAGGTCGAGACCTCTTCGTCGAGCGGATACGCCGAGCCGATCGCGATCTTGATGTCCTCCGCCGTCCGCTCGCCCATCAGCAGGTTGAACTCGCGCCGGGCGTACTGAACGATGTCGCTGTCCATCTCGTCGCCGCCGATACGGATCGATCGCGAGATGACGATGCCGCCGAGCGACGTGACCGCGACCTCTGTCGTGCCGCCGCCGATGTCGACGATCATCGAGCCGGTCGGCTCGTTCACCGGAAGTCCGGCTCCGATCGCGGCGGCCATCGGCTCTTCGACGAGACGCGCCCATCTCGCGCCGGCGGAGATCGCCGCGTCCTGCACCGCGCGCTTCTCGACCTCGGTGACACCGGACGGGATCCCGACGATCACGCGCGGCCGGGGGAACATGAGCGCGCGCTCGTGCACCTTGCGGATGAAGTAGTTGAGCATCTGCTCGGTGATGTCGAAGTCACTGATGACGCCGTCTTTCAGCGGACGGACCGCGACGATGCTCGCCGGCGTTCGTCCCACCATCCGTTTGGCCTCGGCACCGATCGCGAGGATCTGCCCCGTGCGCTGATCCTTCGCCACGACCGACGGCTCGGCGATGACGATGCCGCGCCCCTTCACATGGACGAGGGTGTTGGCCGTGCCGAGGTCGATGCCGATGTCGCGTGAGAACATGCCGAGGAGACCATCGAACAAAGGTGGGGATACCCCTTCCAGACGCGGAGCGGCGTTCACGCGAAGGATAACGGCGCGGCGCATCAAAACGCGCGCGCCGTTAGAGCGACGCCGTCCTTGTTACTAAGGAGAGCGGGTCGGGGTCGGTAGTGGCCGAGGTGTCGTGCCGGTCGCAGTACTGGTCGTGCCCGCTGTGCTCGGGCGGGGCGTCGCGGTCGCGAGCGGACGCGGCGTCCCCGTCATCGTGGGACGCACGGTCGGTCGGACCGTGGCGCGGATCGTTGGACGGACGGTCGGCCGGATCGTCGGTCGCACGGTCACGGTCGGCCGGCGCGTCGCCACGGGTCGCGGCCTCGCTGTCGGCGCGGGCAGACCCGGAATGATCTTCACGTCGCCGGCGCTCGAGAGTCCCGAGAGACGGATCGGCTGATAACGATCGTCGTAGACGATGACGCGGTGCACCACGCGCGGCGGCGTCTCCTCATAGACCCACATGAGCGTTCGTTCGGCGTTCGCCCACGCTTCGAAGAGACGGATGTGCCCGCGCCGCTCCGGGTCGCGCCCAGTGGTGAGGTTGAGCGCGTCACCGGGACGCAGCTCGTTCTTCGAAATGTGGAACGACACCTGCCAGATCGAGTCTGTCGAGAAGCGACTTGCACTCCAGACCCAGCTCACATACGCGGAGCAGTCCATGCCCGCGGTCGTCGAGTTGCCACCCCAGACATAGCGCAGGCCGAGCAGCGACGCGGCGCGCGACAGGATGTGTTGGCGTAGCTGCGCCGTCTGATCGAGCGAGGGCTCGATGACGGTCGGAGCGGGCGGTGGTGGTGGCGGCGGCGCGGCCGGAGCGTTCTCGCCGAGCGGATCGGCGCGCAGCGACTCGACCGTCGACATGATCTTGCGCTCGAGCACGTTCCAGTCGGACTCGGCCGCGGCCGCGCGGACGACGACGACGCGCTCGCCGGGCCGCGAGAAGAAGTAGCGGCTGAAGACGTGGACGCCCTCGTAGATCGCCTCGTCGTCCAGCGTGACGAACCCGGGCACCGAGCCCAGTTCGCGATCGGCACGCTTGCGCACATCCATGCCGATCAGGCCGCTGCCCGCGCGCGCGAGGCCCACGGTGATCAGCGCGCCGGCGTCGGCGACGAGCCCTCTCGTGATCGGGATCGGCGCGGCGTACAGCGTGGGATCGGTGACGCGCATCTGGTAGCGGACGATCTCGTGCACCGGCTCGGGCGGGTCGGAGACGGGGTTGAGCGCGCTCGCGGGACCGGCGACCCAGCCGGGCGGGGCCGTGAAGGACACGCCGCTGTCGGTGTCGGCGAAAACCTGGAGAGCGGCCGTGTCGACAAGAAGGGCGTCCGGCAAAGCCCCGCGGGCGACGCCCGCGACCCGGTCGTCCGCGGCGACGGCGACGCTTGCCGGATTCACGACCGCGCCGAGGCTCGCGGTGGAGCTCGAGCTGGCGCTGGAACCCGGACTCGCGGCCGATATCTCAATGGTGCGGCTGCCCTGGA
>DATEZK010000466.1:0-11095 GCA_035255665.1 Candidatus Limnocylindria bacterium | reverse complement strand
GGGATGATCGGCGGCTCCCCCAGCCCCTTCGCGCCCAGGTTGTTCGCGCGGCGGTCTGGGCGATCCGTGAACTTCACGACGATCTCGGGGACGTCCATCACGGTCGGGATCTTGTACCACTCGAGGTCGGCGTTCATCACGCGGCCGAGCGCGCGGTCGACGACGCGCTCCTCGCTGAGCGCGAAGCCGAGGGCCTGGATCACGCCCCCTTCGACCTGGGACGCCGCGGTCATCGGATTCACGATGCGCCCGATGTCATGCACTGCGACGACCTTCTCGACAACGATCTCACCGGTGAGCGTGTCGACCTCGACCTGCGCGAAGTGCGCGCCGAACGTCTTGATCGACAGGCTGTCGGGATTCGGCCACCGCGAGCCCTTGCCGATCACGGTGTTGTTCTCGAGCTTCTTGCTCACCTCGGAGATCGGCGTGCGCGCGCCCTTGCTGACGATGTGACCGCGCTCCATCCGCAGCTCGTTCTTGCGCACCTCGAGCACGCCGGCGGCGGCGCCCAGGAACTGCTCGCGGGCATCGCGCGCGGCGAGCCGCACCGCGGGCCCGACCGAGGCGAGCGTGAGCGAGCCGGCAGAGATCGGACCGTACGGCCCCTCGGTGTCTCCGATGCGCACGGAGATGCGGTCCAGCTCGACGCCGAGCTCCTCGGAGCAGATCTGCGCGAGGACGGTGCGCGTGCCGGTGCCGATGTCCTGCGTCCCCGCGCGCAGGATCACCGTGCCGTCGGCGTTGAAGTGGACCGTTGCGTACGCGGGCGGTCCGCCGCCGCCGCCCCAGATCTGCGTGCCCATCCCGATGCCGCGCCTGCGATGCGGGGCCGACCCGCGCGTGCCGCCCGCGCGGCGCTTGCTCCAGCCGATCTCGCGCGCGCCGATCGTGTAGCACTCGAGGAGGCGCTTCAGCGAATAGGTCTTCGTCGTGCGCGGGTCCTTCTGCGATGCGGCGTGACGACGGCGCAGCGTGAGCGGGTCGACACCCATGCGGTCCGCGAGCTCGTCGATCGCGCCCTCGAGCGCAAAGGTGCCCTCGACATAACCAGGGGCGCGGAACGCGGACAGCGACCCGGCGTTCGTGACGACGCGGTACGACTTCGTCGTGAGGTTGGGGAAGTCGTACAGCGTGTTGGTGGGTCCCGTGGGATTCGCCACCCACTTCCCCTGCCCGGCGTTCGACCACGAGATGTGCTCGACGGCGGTGATCCGGCCATCCTTGCCGGCAAGCTTCACCTTCTGCAGCGTCGCGGAGCGGTTGCCGGCGGCAAGGTTCTCCTCGTGTCGAGTTAGCACGCAGCGGACCGGTCGACCCAGCTGTTTCGCGAACAGCGACGCGATGATCGAGTACTTCCCCACGCCGCCCTTCGAGCCGAAGCCGCCGCCCATGTAGTCGCAGATGACGCGGATCCGCGAGAGCGGAAGCAAGAGCGCGGCGCGCAGACCTTCGCGTACGCCGAAGACGTGCTGCGTCGACTCCCACACGGTGAGGATCTCGCCATCCCACGCGGCGACGGCGCCGTGCGACTCGAGCGAGTTGTGCATCTGGGTCGAGGTCCGATAGGTGCCCTCGACGACCGCATCCGCATTCTTGAACGCGGGCCGGGGCTCTCCGCGTTTGAGCGAGCCCGCGTCGATCACGTTGCCGCCGTCCTCGAGCTTCGGCGCGCCGTCGGCGATCGCCTCCTCGAGATCGGTGACGTGCGGCAGGAGCTCGTAGTCCACCTCGATCAGTCCTAGAGCGCGCGCGGCAGTCTCCGCGTTGTCGGCTGCGACAGCAGCGACCTCGTCGCCGATGAAGCGAACCTCCTCGCGGAAGATCGTCTCCTCGCCGCGGAACGCCGCCTTCGGCGCGTTGAAGCGGTGCAGGATGCCGCGCACGCCAGGTAGCGCGTCGGCCTTCTTCGTGTCGATCTTGCGCACGCGCGCGCGCGGATACGGGCTCCGAAGCACACGCGCGTGAAGCATCCCGGGGAGCGTGATGTCGTGCGTGTAGGTCGCCCTGCCGGTGACCCGCTGCACCCCGTCGATGCGCTTGCGGGACTTGCCGATCTCATCGAACTCGGCGCTCGCGGCGTGCGCCGGGAGGTCAGTGCCCTGGATGATCGAGAGCGACTCGTAGATCTCGCCTTCGAACTCGTCGCGACTCTTGACGACTCGGAGCCCGGCCACTACTTGCTCCGCCTGGCCGCGGACATGCCGGCCTTCACGATGTTCACGTAGGCGCCGCAGCGGCAGAGATTGCCCGTCACCGCGCGTCGCATCTCATCCTCGGTGGGCTTACCGTTCGCCCGGAGCAGGGCCACGACCGACATCACCTGGCCGGGCGTGCAGAAGCCGCACTGGTATGCGTCGTGGTCGATGAACGCTTCCTGGACCGGATGGAGCACGCCGTCCTTCGATATGCCCTCGATCGTCTCGACGCGCTTTCCCTCGCAGGCGACCGCGAGCGTGATGCACGAGTACACCGGGCGATCGTCGACGAGGACCGTGCAGGCGCCGCAGTCGCCGGCGTTGCACACGAGCTTCGTGCCGGTGAGACCGAGCGGCCCGCGCAGCATCTCGAGGAGCGAGCGCTGCGGCGTCAGGTGCGCGGTCGCTCCCTGCCCATTGACGGTGAGGGAAATAACGACAGGGTCAGGTCCACGGAAGGGAGGCACGGCTCGATGTTATCGAGCATCTCGGTATGCTGTCGGCGCCCCAACCGCGCCACCTATAGGGGGGTTGCAGGGGGTTCTCCCCCTGCGATGATCAGGAGGGACGCACGCCATGGCCATCGAGCGCGTCGGAGTCGTCGGTTTCGGACAGATGGGCTCGGGGATCGCGCAAGTCTGCGCTGCCGCGGGCCTCGACGTGCTCGCGCGCGACGTCGATCAGAAATTCATCGAGCGCGGCTTCTCGCGGATCGACTCGTCGCTCGCCCGCGTGGTGAAGGCCGGCAAGCTCTCCGAGGACGACGCGAAGAAAACGCGGGGCCGGATCCGCGCCACGACCGCTCTGGCGGACTTCAAGGACCGCGACCTGGTCATCGAGGCGGTCGTCGAGGTGATGGATGCGAAGAAGGAGGTCTTCGAGGAGCTCGAGCGCGTGTGCCCGCCGACGACGATCTTTGCCTCGAACACCTCGAGCCTCACGATCATCGAGATCGCGGCGGCGACGAAGCGGCCGGACCGTTTCGCCGGCCTGCACTTCTTCAACCCGCCGGTGGTGATGCAGCTCGTCGAGGTCGTGAAGGCGATCACGACCAGCGACGCGACCGTGGAGGCGCTGCGCGCGTTCGTGACGCGCCTCGGTCATACGCCGGTGGTCTGCAAGGACACGCCGGGCTTTATCGTCAACCGCCTGATGATCCCGATCATGCTCGAGGCGATCCGCGCGCTCGAGCAGGGTGTGGCCACACCCGAGGACATCGACAAGGCGGTGAAGCTCGGCCTGCGTCACCCGATGGGACCGTTCGAGCTCATCGACTACACCGGGCTCGACATCAACCTGCACGTGGCGAACACGTTCTTCGATGAGTTCCGCGATCCCGCGTGGGCCCCGCCGCCGCTGCTGAAGCGGATGGTCCTCGCCGGCCACCTGGGCGTGAAGACGGGCAAGGGCTTCTACGAATACGACGAGAACGGGAAGCGAAAGTCATAGACGTCGCCGAGCGCGCCACACCGCTGGTCGACGACACGGACGTCGTTGACGCACACGAGGACGAGGCCATCTGGAAGGCCGCGATCTGGACGGCCCTCGCGGGTGTCGCCCACATCATCGCTCCGGCGTTCGGTCAGGGCTTCTACCCGGCCTGGTTCTTCCTTCTCACCGCCATCGCGTACGGCCTGATGCTCCCGGCGATCGCGTCGTTGCATGTGCGTCACTGGGGCGTGCGCGAGAGCGGCGCGATGCTCGCAACGATCAGCGGCACGGCGGTCGTCGTGGTCGGGATCAGCGCATCGGCCGCACCCGAGCTCGCCGTCGCAGCGCTGTTCGTACGTGCGATCTGGTGGTGGGTCATCGGGAAGATGTGGTGGGAGACGGGCGTGATGCCACGCTGGCTGGGGGCCATCACGCTGGGTCTGGCGGTGGGCGAGTTCGCTCTTGTGCTCGCGCTCGGCCCGATCGGCGCGGACATGGCCGTCGCGTGGCTGCCGCTCCGCGTCCTCCTGGGCATCTGGCTCCTCGCGCTCTCCTACGCGCTCTGGAGATCGCGCGAGGCACCCGCGACCGCGTGACGAGCGCGACCGCTCGGACAGGCGCGGCGGCGTGGACGGGCCACCCGTCCTTCGACGACGTGCTCGCGGCGCGCGATTTCCTGAGCGCGTATCTGAAGCCGACGCCGCTCATCCGGCGCGACGCTGTGAGTGCCGCGCTCGGCCTCGACGTGTGGCTCAAGTGCGAGAACCTGCTGCCGACGGCGGCGTTCAAAGTGCGCGGCGGCCTCAACCTGATCGGGCGCGATCCGACGGCCAAGTCGGGTGTCATCGGCGCGTCGACCGGCAACCACGGCCAATCGCTCGCGTACGCGGGTGGCGTGTTCGGCGTGCCGGTGACGATCGTCGTGCCGAAGAACGCGAACCCACTCAAGCTCGCGGCCATGCGCGCGAACGGCGCGACGATCGTCGAGCACGGGAGCGACTACGACGACGCGCGAGTCGAGTGCGAGCGTCGCGCCGCGGCGGATGGAACGCGGTACGTGCACTCGGGGAATGAGCCCTATCTCATCGCGGGCGTCGGCACCGCTGCGCTCGAGGTCCTGACCGAGCGGCCCGACATTGACGTCCTCATCGTTCCGATCGGCGGCGGCAGCGGCGCGTCGGGCGCGGCGCTCGTGGCGAAGGCCCTGCGGCCGGAGATCACGGTCATCGGCGTTCAGGCCGAGGGTGCGTCGGCGGGATACAGGGCGTGGCGCGACCACGCGCCGCGCACCACAGAGCGCGCGGCGACGTTCGCTGAGGGCCTCGCGACGAGGACGTCATTCGATCTGCCACAGGCGATGCTTGCCGCGCTTCTCGACGACTTCGTACTCGTGACCGACGACGAGCTCTACGCCGCGATGCGGCTCCTGCTCGTGGAGGGGCATGTGGTCGCGGAGGGCGCGGGCGCGGCGCCTATCGCCGCGGCGCGGCGCTTGACCGAACGGCTCGCCGGAAAGCACGTCGCGTGCTGGGTCAGCGGCGGCAACGCGACCGCGGAATCACAGCAGCGCGCACTCGCGCAACAGTGACCCACCATTCGTATCGCGAGATTCAGCGCGTCGTATAGCTCACGAGGTAGACCATCTCGCTTGGCGTGACGCGCCACACGAAAGTCTCGATCAGCGTTCCGTTCTCGAAAGCCGTTTCGATCATGAAAGTGATCTGCACGTCCGGCGAACGGTCGACGAGCTCGTAGCTCAGCTCGTCAAGCGATAGGGATCTCCCGAGCCGGTCCCGCAGCGACGTCAGCATCGCGGTCATCTGGACCTCATTCGTCGCGGCCCGGAACGTGTCGTCGGTCATCGCGTAGATGCCGCGGTAGTTGCGCAGATCGAGGCGAACATGGAACAGCGTGATCGCGCTGCCGGCCGCGGCAAGCTGCGCATCGAACGTCGACGGACCGATGGTCGCCTGTGCCTCGGTCGCGGTGCGCTGGGGACGTGTGGGCTCGGGTGAGCTGCACGCGAGCGGTAGCAGCATCAGCGCGACCGCAAGCATCAGCAGCCCAGACCGCGTCATCACGCTCCTAATACCATCACACTCATGGCCGTGCGCACACGCGACGGAAGCGACGCGAAGACAGAAGAGCGCCCCCGTCACGAGGCTCTCGGACTGAGCCTCGACGACGTCAAGGGCATGTATCAACGGATGCTCCAGACGCGGATGGTCAGCGAGCGCATCCTCCAGCTGAACCGCATGGGCCGCACCCCGTTCGGCGCGGGGACCGACGGCCACGAGGCGGCGCAGATCGGCGCGGCGTGGAACATCCGCCGCGGCAAGGACTGGACCGTCCCGTACTACCGCGACATGGGCGTGGCGTTCGTCCTCGGGATGTCGCCGCTCGAGGAGTTCCGCATGGTCCTCGCGAAAGCGACGGACACGCACTCCGCCGGCCGGCAGATCTTGAACCAGTTCTCGAGCCCGAAGGACCGCATCGTGAGCCGCTCGGTCTGCGTCGGGACGGAGTTCCCGCACGCCGTTGGCCTTGCACTCGCGATCCGCAACCTCAAGGAACAGAACATCGTGTTCGCGTTCGGCGGCGACGCGTCGACCAGCCCAGGCGACTTCCACGAGGCGGTCAACTTCGCCGCTATCCACAAGCTGCCGGTGGTCTTCGTCATCGAGAACAACCTGCTCGCGATCTCGACGCGCTTCGAGCAGCAGATGGCGGTCCCGAACGTCGCGGACAAGGCCGCGGGCTACGGGATCCGCGGGTTCATCGCCGACGGGATGGACGTGCTCGACTCCTTTGATAAGACGAGGCAGGGCGTGGAGCACACGCGCTCGGGCGCCGGTCCGACGCTGGTGGAGCTCAAGTGCTACCGGTACCAGCCACACACGTCTGACGACGACGACAGCCGCTATCGCTCGAAGGACGAGGTCCGCGAATGGATGGCGAAGGATCCGCTCGATCGCGCGCGCAAGTATCTGGGCGAGCAGGGTGTGAAAAGCGAGGAGCTCGAGGCGATCCGCAGCGCGCTCCATACCGAGATCGAGGCCGCGATAGCGCAGGCGGAGAGCGAGCCGGACCCGCTACCCGAGGACGCGATCAAACACGTGTACGCCGAGGAGGCTCCGCGCCCCGACGGCACCCGCTCCTAAGAGCATGCGCGCCGTCGCCGCACTGCTCGCGCTCTTCATCGCGGCCTGCTCGACCCGACCGGCGGAGATCACACCGACGCCGGCACCGACCCGCGAGCCCGGCACGACGCTGGTCACCGTGCTGCTCGATCTTTCCGGTCCGCGCACACCGACCGGCGTTCCGCAGCGCAACGCGATGCAGTTCTGGCTCGATCAGCAGCAAGCACGCGGCGGTCAGCGGCTCCGCGCGACGTTCGTCGACGTCGCGGGAAGCGAGTCCCGACTGCTCATCGAGCTGCGCCGCGCGGCTGAGGAGGGCGGAGCGGACGCGGTGGTCATCGGCGTGCCGTTCGCCTACGACGAGACGTTCGCCCGCGCGCTTGGGATCGCGCGACTTCCGGTCGTGCTCACGCTCCCGGCGCCAGAGCCGACGTCGCTCGCGAACGGCGGCTGGGCCTTCGGGCTCGCGCCGACCCACTCCGACCTCGCCCGCGCGGCGGTGGTCGACGCCACGGAGCGCGGCGTGCTCCTGCCGACCCTCCTCGCCAGCGACGAGTCCCCGGCGGCGATCGCCGAGCGCCTCGCGCTTGCCAAAGAACTGGAGCGGCGCGGCTTCCTTTCGCCCACGGTCGTGATGGTGACGGCCCAGGACGCCGCTGCGCGGGTCCGCGCCGGCGCCGCGTTCGCGAGCAGCCTGCTCTTCACGGGCCCGGCCGCCACCTACGTCGACGCGACGCGCTCGGTCGCCGCTGCCGGCCTCACGCCACGCGTCTATCTCTCCTATCTAATGGAGGCCAGCGACGCGGCTGCTCTGCGGGAAGGCGCGGACCTCGCGACGTGGCCCGGCTCGCGGAACCTGGCCGGGACCTCGTCGGTGCCGGCGACCACGGAGCGCGCGATCTTCCTTCAGGGCTACGCCGCACGGCACGGCACGCCGAGCACGATCGCGGCGACGGCCTACGACGCGTTCGCGCTCATCGACGCGGCGGCGGAGAGCGCAGGCGGCACACCGGACCGCATGCGGTTGCGGGAGCGACTGGCGGCAACTACGTTCGCGGGCATCACGACCCGCTACACCTTCACCGCGGCGCGCCACGCGGGCTTCGACACCGCAGATCTCGTCTATCTGCGCTGGAGCGGCGGGCGCGCGGCAATGGCCACTCCGCCGGCAGCTCCATGAGCGATCTCGATCGGCTCGTCTACGACTGGAACCGCGACGGCCGGGCGGTGAAGGCGGACTACCGCGCCGTCGAGCTCGATGACGAAACGCTCCGCGACGGCCTGCAGGGTCCCTCGGTGCGCAACCCGCCGCTCAGTGTGAAGAAGCGCCTGCTCCAGCTGATGGACCAGCTCGGGATCGACAGCGCGGACATCGGACTCCCCGGCGCATCGCCGCGCGCACGGGCCGAGATCGTCGAGCTCGCGCGGGAAACGACGATGCTGAAGAGGCTGCGGCCGAACCAGGCGCTCCGGACGCATCCACTCGACGTGCAGGGCGCGGTCGAGACCGCGATCGAATCGGGTGTGAAGATCGAGAGCTGCGCGTTCATCGGCTCGTCGCCGATCCGCCGCCTCACGGAGGACTGGTCGCTCGACACGATGCTGAAGAACGTCGAGGACTCGGTGACGACGCTGGTGAAGAACGGCTTGCCGGTGATGTTCGTGACCGAGGACACGACGCGGGCCGACCCCGAGACCCTCACGAAGCTCTATGAGGTCGCGATCGGCTGCGGCGCGAAACGGATCTGCGCCTCCGACACGGTCGGGCACGCGACACCCGAAGGCGTGCGCAACCTGCTCACGTTCCTCCGCGACGACGTCATCAAGGGCCGCGACGTGAAGCTCGATTACCACGGACACAACGACCGCGGCCTCGGGACGATCAACGCGCTCACCGCGACGGCGGTCGCCGACCGCGTCCATGGGTGCGCGCTCGGGATCGGCGAACGCGTTGGCAACACCTCGATGGACCAGCTCCTGGTGAACATGCAGATCTCGGGGCTTATCGATCGAGACCTCACCCCGCTGGCCGAGTACGTCGCGCTCGTGGCCGAGCACTGCGGCATCCAGATCCCGCCGAACTATCCGGCGATGGGCTCGGACGCGTTCCGCACCGGCACGGGCGTGCATGCGGCGGCGGTGATCAAGGCGCTGCGGAAGGGCGACCGCGACCTCGCGGACCGCGTCTACAGCGGCGTACCCGCATCGGTGCTGGGCCGCGAACAGCGCATCGAGGTCGGGCCGATGAGCGGCGAGTCCAACGTCATCTACTGGCTGGAGTCGCACGGACACAAGTCGTCGCCCGAAATCGTCGCGCGTGTCTTCGAGGCGGCGAAGGCCTCGGACCGTCTACTGACTGACGAGGAGTTGGAGCGCCTGGCCCGCGACTAGCCCGCGCTCCGTCGCTGCCGAGCGCCACCGCCAAGCAGACCGACGTCGACGGCGAGACCGATGAGAACGGCGACGATCCCGAGTCCGTTGAGCCCACCGAACTCGTTCTGCGCGATCGCATATCCGATGGTCGTGGCCGGTAGGAAGAAGAAACCGAGGATCGGCCAGAGGGCGGTCTCGAACGCGCGGCTCAGATAGTCAGAGAAGAGCCAGAGAAGGAACAGAACGATCCGCGGCGTGAAGAACGCCAGCAGCACGAGCAGGCAGCACACGAACGGCAGAGTGCCACAATCGAAGCGATGGCTCAGATCATCCGACCAGCCGTTCTACTGCCCGGCGTCGACGCGAAGCGCATCGCGGGACCCGAGCGCGCCGAGAGTGTTCGACAGGATGGCGCGCGCATCAGCGGGAAGGCGCTCATTTTTTGGGATCCCAAAGTGCCGGGGAAGAAGCTCAACGCGATCGACACCGACCAGATCACGCCGGCGACCGACTGCGTGTCGGAGAGCCTCGAGACGCTCGATCATCGGTGGAAGGCGGGATCGTTCCGTTTCCTCATGCCGGACTTCCGCGAGCGCGTGCGGCGCGGGGAGAACTTCGTCATCGCCGGCGACCGCTTCGCGATCGGATCATCGCGCGAGATGAGCCCGGCCGGGCTGAAAGGCGTCGGCGAGGAGTCCGGACACGAGATCGTGATCGTCTGCGGCGCGGGGATGGGCGACATCTTCCGGCGCAACGCGCTCAACCTCGGGCTACACGTGGTGCAGAGCCGCGCCGCCGTGGAGGATGCGCAGGAGGGCGACACGCTGTCGTTCGATCCCGAGACACGCACGCTCACGAACGAGACGCAGGGCAAGAGCTACGAGCCGGCGCCGCTCTCGCCGGCCGAGGACGACATCCGTCGCTCGGGCGGGATCATCAAGATCGGCCGGCGCGAATTCCGCGACTCCGTTCTGCGCACGCCGGAGGTCGAGTGGCCCGACGCCGACACGGCGCGCTCGCTGACGTCGACCGAGCAGATCCTCTGGGCGCACCGCGTCGACAAAGACGCCGAGGTGCGCGCGGGCGCGACGCTGCGCCTCTACGCCGACCTGCTGCCGGCGTCCGACGGGACCGCTCCGTTCTCGATCCACACCTTTAACCAGATCACGGGCGGGGACACGATCCGGCCACGCCAGATCGCGGTCGCGAACGACCACTTCGTGTTCAACCACCGCGAGGCCGACGACAAGCAGACGGCCATCGGCAAGCAGTTCGCGGAGCTCCACGGCATCACTCGACCGCACTACGCGACACCGGGCGACGGGATCTTTCACTTCTACTTCCCCGAGCAGGGTCTCGTCGTTCCCGGCGCGCTGGTTCCGGGGGCCGATTCCCATAGCCGCGCCTACGGCGCGTACGGCGCGCTCGGATATGGCGTCGGCTCGACGACGCTCGGCTTCGGCTGGGCGACGGGCTACGTGTACTTCACGGTCGCCGGTCAGCGGCGCGTCGTATTCAAAGGACAGCTGCAGCCCTGGGTGAGCGGCAAGGACGTCGTGCTCGCGCTGCTCTCGCGCTGGGGCGCGAAGCAGGCGGAGGGCATGAGCGTCGAGTTCGTCGACGCGAACAAGCAGCTTCCGATGAGCTACCGGAACACGATCGCGAACATGATGGCGGAGGGCGAGGCGACGAACGGCATCTTCGCGCCCGACGACCTCACCTATGCGTGGTACCGGGAGAAAGGGTTCACCGACCTTCCCTATCCGCGTTTCGGTCCCGGGGCGGACGCGATCTACGAGATCGACGAGGTCCTCGATCTCTCCGAGGTCGTGCCGCTCATCGCGAAGCCGTTTAGCCCGGGCAACGCGTTCCCCGCGGATGAGGTCGCGCGCGAGCGGATCGTGTTCGACAAAGCGTTCATCGGGTCGTGCACGAACGGCGGGTACGGCGACC
>DATEZK010000465.1:0-2981 GCA_035255665.1 Candidatus Limnocylindria bacterium | reverse complement strand
TCACCGCGAGCGCGCCATCGCGTTCGAGGAGCAGGGGCGGGGTGCTCAATGGACGGTGAACGTCTCGGGCCCACGAGCGTGGTCCTTCAGGACGACGCCGGCCCGATGAAGCTGCAGTGCCTCCGCGAGTATCACCCGGCTCGGCACGCGGGCGACCGCCACACGCTCTGTGAGGTGATAGCGGAGTCGTGAAGTGAGGCGACGGTGCTCCGTCCAGTCGACCGCATCCGGTTGCAGCGCGTCGGCGGCGCGCTTGCGCGCACCGGCCTCGGTGAACCATCCGAGCTTCGACGTCGTCAGGATCCCGTCGTGCCGGCCGCCGCACTGCAGCACGATGAGTCCCGCGCTCTCGATCGTGAAGCGAAACGTGTGACCGTCGACCGCGCCGGGCTTGAGGTCGATCCGGCGTACGCGCGGAAACTTCATGACAGCCGGCGTCCAGAGCGCGAACTGGAGAGCGAAGCCGTCGCCGTGAGCGTCGAGGCCGAGCGCGGGAAGTGCCGCGAGAGCCTCGCGCTCGCTGAACCGGCGAAGCTCCCGATCGAACTCGGAGTCGACCTCGAGCACCTGGAGACCCGGCTCAGCGAAAGCGAAATCGAGGAAGTCGAGCAAATCCTGTCGCGCGGCGAAGAAGCGGACCCAGGGCACGACAGCTATTTGCCCTTGAAGCTGGGCTTGCGCTTGTTCACGAAAGCGTCGACGCCTTCCTTCTTGTCCTCCGTGGCGAAGAGGAGGTAGAAGGCTTTTCGCTCGAATTCGAGACCGGCGTCGAGGGTCGAGTTCCACGCGAGATCGACCGCCTCGGTCGCGAGCCGCGCGGCGACCGGCGCTTTGTCGGCAATCGTGCGCGCCAGCGTCTTGGCGTCCTCTAACCAGCTGGCGGCGGGATAGACCTGCGCCACGAGGCCGATCGCCTTCGCCTCCTGCGCTCCGACGAACCGCCCGGTCAGGATGATCTCGTTCGCGACCCACTTCCCCACCGCCCGCGTGAGCCGCTGCGTGCCGCCGGCACCGGGAATGATGCCGAGGTTGATCTCGGGCTGGCCGAACTTCGCCGATTCGGACGCGACGATGATGTCGCAGGTCATCGCGAGCTCGCAGCCACCGCCGAGAGCGAAGCCCGACACGGCCGCGATGATCGGCGTGTTCACCCGGCGGATCGCTTCCCACCGCGCGGTTAGGTCCTGCGCGAGCATCGTGACCGGGGTCGCGGTGACAAAGGTGTCCTTGATGTCCGCGCCGGCGGCGAACGCGCGTTCGTTGCCGGTCAGGACGATGCAGCGGATCTCTGGCTCGTCGTCGAGCCCGTCCAGCGCCGCGACCAGCTCTCCCATGAGCTCTTCATTGAGGGCGTTCAGGACGTCCGGCCGGTTGAGCTGGACGACGGCGATCGGCGGCTCGCGCGTCACCAGGACGGTATTCGGCACTGCTGACCTCCGCTGTGGAACTGGCGCCAGTATGCGCGACCGGCTTGATACCGGATGCCCCCGACAGCAGAGGCCCAAGCGCGAGTCCGACCGCTAGCCTCATCGGTCCGGGGTGGCTGTCGTTGGGGAAGCGCTGTTCGAGGATCGCCGTCTGGAGCGCACGCTTCAGGTAGCGCGGCTTGCGGGCGCCCTCCTCGTTTTCGCCCTCGGCCCGCTCTTCCCGAGCCTCTCCCCGGCTCATGTCCTCATCCTCGGGTCGGCACTCCTCGCGTGGACGCTCATCAACACGCGGCTCGTTGAGGGCGCGCGGACCGCAGCAAGCTATGGGCGGATCGCGCGCTTCAGCTTCGTCGTCGACGCGGCGGTGGTCATCTACGCCATTTGGGTGTTCGCCGCCGATCCGCAGTGGATGTCCTGGGTCGTCGGCGTGCTCATCATCATCGGCTCCGCCTTCCGCTTCGGCCGCCTGGGCGCGCTCACGTCGACCGCGATCATCACCGTCGCGTATCTCGTGATCGTCGGCTGGCGGTACTCCGTTTACGGCTACAACATCGAGCTCCAGCGCGTCGCGTTCGCGGTGTCGATGTACCTCATGACCGCGCTCATCATGTCGGGCGCGATACGCGAGCTGCTCGAGCTGCGCAAGCAGCGTGAGTACCAGCTCTTCCACGATCTGCTCACCGGCCTTCCGAACCGTGCACTGCTCATCGAACGGCTGCAGCAGCAGCTACTGCGTCAGCCACGCACCGGCGAATCCGTGGCGGTGCTGGTGATGGACCTCACCGACTTCAAGGCCGTCAACGACAGCCTCGGTCACGATGTGGGCGACAACCTGCTGCGCCAGGTCGGCCCGCGCCTCGCCGCCAACCTACGCGCGGCGGACACCGTCGCACGTCTCGGGGGCGACGAGTTCGCCATTTTGCTCCCAGGTACGGACGAGACCGGCGCTGCGCGCGTGGCGCAGAAGATGCTCGCCGCGCTCGAGCAGGCGTTCCCGCTCGACGGCGAACTGCTCGACATCGGGGCGAGCATCGGTGTCGCGGTCGCACCCGCGCACGCGACGCAGGCGGAGCAGCTGCTGTCGCGCGCCGACGTCGCGATGTACACGGCGAAGGGATCACTGGCTGGATTCGCGGTGTTCTCCGCGGATCAGGAGCGCGATGGCGCGGGACGTCTGGCTCTCATGTCGGATCTGCGGCGCGCCGTCGACGAAGGTGAGCTCGTCCTCTATTACCAGCCACAGATCGATCTGCGGACCGGCGCGATCGCGAGTGTCGAGGCGCTCGTCCGCTGGATGCATCCGAAGCGCGGTCTCGTCGGGCCCGATGAGTTCATCCCCCTCGCGGAACGCACCGGGCTCATCAAGCGGCTGACGCGAACAGTGCTCACCGAAGCGATCCGGCAGGCGCGCGCCTGGGAGCTCGCCGGCCTGCGCGTCCCAGGTATTGCCTGGGCCGCCCAGGACATAGGTTGTTTCACCCGTTCCGAGAACGGGCGTCGTCTGTACCGTTGTCCAACTCGTCCCGCCATCCCAAGAGAGCTGAACGCACATCT
>DATEZK010000464.1:0-14594 GCA_035255665.1 Candidatus Limnocylindria bacterium | reverse complement strand
CTGACCGACTGGTACTCACGTAGCGACAGCCCGCTGGCGACGAGCGCTCGCGCGAGCGTCGTCCCTACGTAGCGGTAGTGCCAGGGCTCATAGCTGTAGCAGGTGACGTCGCTCCGTCCTCTCGGATAGCTCATGACGAATCCAAAGTCCGCGGCGTGTGAAGCGAGCCATGCGCCCGCCGGCGTCTGTGCCCAGTCGGTGTACTCCCACGGCGCGGCGCTGCCATCGCCGAAGTCGATCGCCGTGCCGAGCTGATGCTCCGAATGGCCCGCACGCGCGCTCGTGTTGAGCGCTTGGTCGTAGCCAGCGACCCGCGTCCAGTAGTCGAATGTCTGCGCCTGCTGCTGGTACGAGCGGTACGCCGACACGATGTCGAGACGGTGACCGGCCGCGAGTGCCGCCGCGCGAAGACGGGCGAGATCTCCGTAGGCGAGCGCTCGGATCGCGAGCCGCGCTCCGGCCGCGGGATTTCCTGTCACCGCGTTCACCAGATCCGGCGGCACGTAGTCCGCGGGCAGGCGGTGCGTCCAATCGAGATACGTCGCCGCGTGATCGTCAAAGCTGGTGTTCGGCGTCAGGACATCGGCGACGCTGCAGTAACGGCCGTTCGCGGGGGCGGGATCCGTCGTGGGGTCCGGCGTCGGCAGTGGCGCGGGGCTGGGGATGGGCGCCGGCGTGGCCGTCGGGACCGGACTCGGCTCGACCGTCGGTGCGGACGTTGTGGGCGACGCGCTGGGCGGAAGGGCCGCAGCCGAAGCGACGCCACATCCAGTGAGCGAGGCGGCAGCGAGGATCGCGGCTGCGTATCGACTGAGCGTCGTCGTAAGTGCCATGAGGTCAGCGTGCTCAGCGCCGGCGGCTCGGTCAGCCTCACGCGATGGCCACGGTGTCTCCTATGAGACAGGTGGGGAGAGAATGGCCGCGTGGAAGGGACGCGGGCCGCTGCCGCTTCTCGTCGCGGTCTGCCCCGCACCCGTGAGGACTATCGCGCGCTGGTCGACGCCGCAGTCGCGCGCAGTGCGCTGGCGCGGCTCCCGGCGCCCGCGCTGCGCCAACTCGTCGACAGGGGCATGCGACTTGACGCGAGGGCCCGCACCATCCTCTTCCGCGAAGGCGATCCGCCGATGGTCGTGCTCGTCGTCCACGGCACGCTGCGCGTCTATGCGACGGCCGAGGATGGACGCGAGTTCACATTCTTCTGGGCCCATCCGGGCGACTCGTTGGGCCACAGCTTCGTGACCGGCGGGGCGCGCGACGCCAGCGCTCAGGCCGTGTCGGACGCGGCAGTGCACGTCGTCCCTATGGAGCTCGTCGAGTCACTCGCGCGCGCGGACGTCGCGGTCGCGTGGGAGCTGCTGCGGATGACGTCGTCCCGCGTCAGGCAGCTCGTCGAGTCCGTTCGGATGCTCGTGTTCATGGACCTGCGGCAGCGCGTGGCACACCGGCTGATCGAGCTCGCGTTCCGTCAGCCGGCAGGCACCGCGCTCGTCGCCGAGGTCAGCCAGCAGGACCTCGCCGATCTCGTTGGCTCGCCGCGCACGTCGATCGCGCGGATCCTCGCCGACCTGCGTTCGGAGGGCATCGTGCGGACCGTCCCGCGCGGCATCCAGGTCCTGCGCCCGGAGCGACTTGTCCCAAATCGCGTGACGACGACCGCCAGCTAGCGGATCACCGTCGCGCAGTTAACAGAGCGGCCACGCTCGACGGTGTCGCCCATGTGACAGGTCGCCCCCCACATGTGACTGAGCGCGATGACCGGACATCCGACGCTCATCCTCGTGTTCTTCCCATGCATCGGGACCTGGCGACTGTTGCTCGGTCAGGGTCGGTCAACAGTGCTGCGGGCGCTCGGTCACGAGTCACGCGAGGATGCCGCACTACGCCAGGCTGCGGCGATCGCGGCGTCGGCCACGCCCATTTCGGACCCGCTCCAGCGCATCCTCGAAGCCGCGCTGCCGGTGTTGCCGGCGGACCATCTCGTGCTGGTGCACGTGTCGACCGACCGGACCGAATCCCTGATCCTCGCCGCCGCCGGGACGGCGCGCGTCTGGCGCTGGATGCGGGCTCCGCTCGGGCGCGGCATCGCGTCTCGCGCGGTCGAATCCGGCAAGGCTCAGCTGGCTTCCGAGGCAGTCGCCACCGAGGAGACGTCCACGGGACCGTTTCGATCTGGCGTCGCGGTGCCCGTGATCCTGCACGGCAGTGTGTTCGGGGTCCTTGCGACCGCCGACGAGCGGCGCGTATTCACTCGGCGACACGTCAACCTTCTTCGAGCGTTCGCTGACCACTGCGCCACCGCGATCGACAGCCCGCGCTGAGGCGAGCTCGCGACTCAGGGACGGGCTGTAGTTATCTCCGCGCGGGCGCCAGCGGCGCTCACGATGTATGCACCGGCCGGTGCCGTGGATCCGAATGTCCCGCGGTAGATGCCGAGGTCGTCTGTCGTCACGGTGAACGTCACGACGTACGTAGTGTTGCCGGAGATCGTCACCTCGCTCGGCGCTCGTGGCGCACCCGTGAAGAGCGACCATTGCACGTCGCCGGCGGGCCCGGTTCGCGTGACGATCGCCGGAGCCACGGCGACGAGGCGCGCCTCGAGCTGCGCGAGCGTTTCGCCCGCCCTGGATCGATAAGCCTCGGCAAAGTTCTGTCCCGCGGAGATGGAGGCCAGCATCTCCAGTACGCCCGGCCATTCCAAGCGCGCGCGCATGAGCCCGACCGCCTGCGCCGTGTAACCGTAGAGCGCGTCACCGAAACGCGGGTGCGCCGCGTACCAACCCTCGAGCGTGCTGACCTGCGAGAGCGACACACGTCGGCTCGCGGCGATCGCACGCGCGACAAGTGCGTCCTGCTCGAGCCAGCGCGGCGTGCCTGCTGGGTGCCGCTCGGCAAGCGTGGCGATGCCCTCCTCGAACCACGTTGGAAGAGCGCGTGCGGCGGTCGCCTCGCGGACCATGAGGTGCGTTAGCTCGTGTTCGAGTGTGGGCGCGAGGCCGCTGATCCCGAGCGCCTCGAGATTCATCGCGATCGTGTACGTCTCGGGATCGAATACCCCGCCGTGATTCGCCGCGAGGATGGTGGTCGCGCCCTCTGAGTAATCGAAATGACTCGAGAGACCCTCGCTGAACGACGCGCGGGTGGCGAACAGGAGGACCTTTGGCTTGAGCGCGAACGGGCGCTGGAATAGAGCCTCGACATGGGCAGTCGACCGATCGACGGTCCGCGCGAGCCGAGCGACATCCGCGTCGGAGAGCGCTCGATCCGCTTGTGCGTCCGCACCGACCGCGGGAACCGTCTGCAGCTCGATCGCGTTTCTGCTCGACCAGACGAGTGCGATTCCAAGTGTCACGAGCACAGCCAAGAGGGCGGCGGCGGCGCGAACGCGCACGCGCGAATCGTAGCCGTCGCGACGGCTGGATCCGACGCCTCATGCGCTCGATCGCGACCCCGGCGAATCGGAGCCGTAGCAATTCCGACTGTGCCCAGCCAAGGGCGAACGCCGCGAACACCGCGACCACAAGCGCCACGGGCTCGCGGTGCTCGTCACCTAGAGGTGCAGCGGGAACAGGCATGTGTCATGTGGTCGACCCCGTCAGCACCGCTACCGTTTCAGCTCGAGGTCGAGCGTCATGTCGCCGGCGATGTCGATCATCCGAGCTGGGTTCTTAGAGATCAGGCGAGGTCCACGCGCCTACCGACTCCGCTTCGGCCGCTCGTCGCGCAGCAGGTCGAGCCCGTCCAGGATGAGATCGAGCCCGAGCTCGAACGGATGCTTATCGCCCTTCGTGACCTTCCCGATGTGCTGCTGCGCGTGTTCGTGGAAGAACGGGTAATCAGCGATCGGGACTTGCTCGAGGACGGACTTCGCGAGATCCGGTAACGCGCCCTTCGGGATCGCGGCCACGATGCCGGCTTCCCAGAGCGACGACCCGACCACGTGGCTATCGAGGATGTGATAAGCGTGATGCGTCATACGCGGTGAGAAGCCTGCCCCACGGAGTCTGCCCAGCAGCCACTCCATGTAGCTCAGCTGTCCTGGTCCGAGGCGTATCGGCGTCGGTCCGAGGGCGTGAAACCATGGGTGCCGCTTCAGCGCGTCGTGATATGACACCGCCATTTTGCGCACCGCGCCCTTCCAGTCGGTAATCCGCCCTCGGGGAAGGTCGATCTCCCGCATCACCATGTCGCCGATCGCGGCGAGCAGGTCCTCCTTGCGCTCCACGTAGTAGTAGAGCGACATCGCCTCGACATTGAGCTCGCGCGCGAGGTTCCGCATCGACAGCGCGGCTATGCCGTCACGGTCGGCGAGGTCCATTGCCGCGCGTAGCACGCGCTCACGACTAAGAGGCTCACGCCGCTCGACGATCGCCTCCGCTCGTTTCCCCATCACGTCTCAACCTCTTGCCTCTTGACAGCCTTACGCTGTATGAGTAATCTTACAGCGTATGGCGAGAAACAGCAAGTCCGGCCTCGGAAGCCAGGACGAAAGGGGAGGCGAAATGACCACAGCGACAGGGGAGACAGAGACGATGGATCAGGCGGAGACCAGCGGCGGAACGATGAAGGCGCTCGTGCAGGAAGGGCGTGGCTCTGCCGACGCCCTGCATCTGCGAGACATCCCCAGGCCGCAGGCGACCGAGGGACGTGTGATCGTGCGTATGCGCGCGGCGTCAGTGAACGCGCTCGACTGGCACACGACGCACGGCGGCTTGCTGCTCGAGATCATGGGCAAGCTCATGCGGAGTAAGGACGAGCCAGTCCGAGGCGTCGACGTCGCGGGAACGGTCGTTGAGGTTGGTCCCGGCGTCACACGTTTCAAGCCCGGCGACGAGGTCTTCGGCAGTGCCGTCGCGACTTTCGCGGAGTACGTCCGAGCGCGCGAGGACCGGCTACTTCTAAAGCCCCGCGATCTGCCATTCGAACAAGCCGCCACGCTCAATGTCGCGGGCCACACGGCGCTGCAGGCTGTTCGCACGCATGCTGAGGTGAAGCCGGGGCAGCGGGTGCTCATCCACGGTGCGGGCGGCGGCGTTGGCACCTACGCGATCCAGATCGCGAAAGCGCTGGGCGCACGCACGACGGCGGTCACCGGACCGCGGAACGTCGACATGGTGGCGTCGCTCGGCGCCGACGAGGTCATCGACTATACGAAGGAGGACTTCACACAGCGTCGAGAGCGGTTTGACGCCGTTATCGACATCGCAGCGACGCGCTCGCTCTCCGCTCTGCGGAGTGTCCTGGCGCCGAACGGCATCCTCATCCAGGTCGGTGCGGCGAAGCACGGCGGGTGGATCGGGATCTTCGCGCGGATCATCGGCTTGATGGTGCGTTCTCGGCTGTTGGGCCAGCGAATGAAGTTCTTCGTCGCGCAGAACGACCGCAACGACCTCGCCTTCCTGCTCGAGCTGATCGCCGCCGGGAAGCTTCGTCCGGTGATCGACCGGACCTATCCGCTCTCCGAAGGTCGCGAAGCCGTGCGCTACGTCGGTACAGGTCAGGCGCGCGCCAAGGTCGTCATCACCGCTGACGCAGCGAGCTAGGGGGAAGACCATGAACGCGACCATCGTTACGTCTCAGTGGCATCAGAGCCGGCTCGTCGCGATGCTGCTCATCACCGTCGGCGCAATGCTCCTCGGAGCCAACGTCGGGCTCTTGCCGAGCGACGCGCCGCATGCGCTCCTGCATCTATCGCCAGCGATCCTGATCCTGGTCGGTGTCGAGCTTCTGATCGGTCGCAGCGCTCCGGCCTCCGCGCTCGCGCTGGAGTCGGTCGTTATCGTGCTCGCGTTCGTCTTGGCGGTGATGGCCCCAGACCTTTTGATCCCCGGCGCCACCGCAGGTCACGAGCACTTGGGGAGGTGAGGTCCGCCTTAGTGGTCAGCTGCGCTCAGCCAGCTCCACTTCGGTCTCGAGCTCATTTCCCGGCTCGGCCGCGAGGACCGATCGCGGCGACTCGGCGGAACGGCGCGCGAACGACGCCACGACTCGACCGATGAACGTGCCGAGGACATCGGCCATCTCGATGTCGTCGAGGCCGTACGGAGTTTGACCCCTCGCCAGGACCAAGATCCCGGCCGGTCGCGGCTCGTCGCGTAGCGGGACCACAAGGACCTCGCTGGTAGCCGAGGGCGTCCAGGCCACATTCCCTGCCCCACTCATGCGCACCAGCCGCCGCTCATGAAGAGCACCCCAGATCGCGCTGTGATCACTCTCCCGCTCCACCTCGGAGGTCGTTGGATCGTGCGGGTAGGCCGCATGGCGCCGAAGAAGGCGGTTGGGATGACGGAGCCAGACATGCGCGGCCTCATGGTCGAGCGTGGTCGCCACCACCATCGCAATGCTCTGAAGGGTCTCGGCGAGGTCCTCGCTGAAGAGGGCGTAACGCGCGAGCTCGTAGAGAGCGAACGCCTGCTGGCGCTCGGTCGTCTCTCGTCGCGCGGTAAGCGACCGCGCCAGCTCCAGCGACACGATCTCGGCGATACCGACGGCGGTGTAGCTGTCGGCGGCCGCGAACGGGCGGCCGACGCGAAAGGCGACCAGCGCTCCGTCAAACGCTTCGCTGGGCGCGAGCGGCGTCACGAGAACGGCGCTCGTCACGCGCCCATCGGCCAGAGCCACCGACGTGCGCAGCTGCACCGTCATCGCCGTCTGCGCCGCTCGATCGACGGCGGCACGGATCGCTGGATCCGACATCGTGTCGTCGGCGAGGTTGTACGCGGCCGATGTCTCGGATCGGCCGCGGGCCTCGAAAGTGAGGCCGTCGTACTGGGCGATCGTTGCGAGAGCGGCGAGCCGCACGTCCCACGCGTCCGCATCGGTAGTGGATCCACGCGCGGCGAGAGCCGGAGCGCTGAGTAGTCCGCTGATCGACGGCGATACGGCCGACTCTTGCCGGACGATTCGGTCTCCGGCATCGCGGAACGACTTCGTCGTTCTCGAGTCCCTCAACGCAGCTCCTCCACGTCCCCAACGGCCCAGGCTCATTGCGACGGCCGGGGACGCTCAGCATAGGAAATTCCCTCATCGATGCGCCGAAGCGGCGACGCGACGAGTCCGATCGACGCGAGCACCATCGCATACGCTGCCGCCGCCACGAACGTGCCGGCCGGTCCGATGGAGCCCACGAGGGCGGCTGCGGCGATCGGCGCCATGGGATTGATCAGGGAATTGCCGAGCAGATCGATGCTCGCGACGCGACCGAGCATCCGCTCGGGGACATGCCGCTGCAGCAGCGCTTCCCAGATGACCGTGGAGGAGGAGAGACCCATTCCCATGATCGCCATCGACACGACGACGGGCAGGGAGCTCGGCAACAAGCCGATCGCCAACACGGCGACGCCGGCGAGTAGCTCGAACGCGAATAGCACTCTTCCTGGACGGCGGATCGCGAGCTGCGCGACCACGACGCTGGCCAGGATGCTGCCCACGCCGTAGGCGCTCATGATCGCGCCGAACGTCTCGGCGTCACCCGCCAGCACGTCGCGCACGAGAAGCGGGGTCAGGACGCCTGGCTGTCCCGCGTAAGCGAAGTTCACCGCCATGAAGTAGAGGGTCGTGGTCCAGAGCCACCCGACCGAGAAGACATAGCTGAAGCCCTCTCGGATGTCGCGGAGAAGCGACACGGAGGACGCCACAGCGCGGCGAGCCGGGCTCGCGAGCAGCAGCGTCCCGATGCTGAAGACGAACGTCAGAGCGTTGATGCCGAACGCCAGAGCAGGTCCGCCGAGCGCGACCGCGACGCCCCCCACCGCAGGTCCAGCGATCCGCGCCACGCTTCGCCCGAGGAGCCGTGCGGCGTTCCCCGCGCGAAGGACATCAGTGGGAACGATGTCCGCGATGATCGCCGTGTAGGCGGGCCGCAGAAACGCATCCGCCGCACCGAGCGCGACGCGCGCGACGTAGACGTGTTCGATGCGCAGCTGGTTGGTCGCCGATAGGAACGCCACGACTGCGACAACGCAGCCGCCGAGCAGGTCGCTGGCGATGATGAGAGTGCGACGCGCCACGCGATCGGCCACCGCGCCCCCGACAAGCAGGAAGACGACGCCCGAGAGTGTGTCGAGAGCGACCGCGATGCCCAGCTGTAGCGGCGAAGCCCCGAGCGCCAAGAGCTGGAACGGCATCGCGATGCTTTGAACGTGATTTCCGAAGCTCGACACCGTCTGACCGGTCCACAGCAGACGGAAGTCCCGATGACGGAGCGGTACCAGGATGCGCGGCCAGCGATCGTTCACTCGCGTTCCGGGACGCTAGCAGCGAGGTCGGGTCAGCGAGCCGCGACCTCCTCGACGGTGTCGAACTCGCCTGACGGCACCCGAATGATCCGCGTCTCCGCGACTGCGATCGGCTGGATGCGCAGCGCTCGCGCTCGATCGAAGCCCGCGAGCCAGTTCCACAGCACCTTGCCCGGCTGCATCGCGACGTCGATCAGGCGCTGCAGCACGAGCGCGAGGCCATCGGTTATCCGGGCGACAAGTCGCACCCCGTACACCACCGCTTCGGCGAGGAACCAGCCGGCGATCCACAGGGCCAGGCCGACCACACCCAACACGAGCACGGTGCCGACCGCGACGACACTCACGGCGAAGTACGCGATCGCACCGATACCGAGGAATCCGATGACGGCGCCCAGGGCGATCACTCCAAGGATCCGCAGCAGGCCACCGAGCAGGATCGCGAGAGGCGGAAGCGCGCGGCTCACCGCGCGCAGGACGAGCGCGACGAGCAGCATCGCGAGCGCGAGAGCGCCCACAACGAGGATCCAGGCGAGCCAGGGCATCGCGATCGCCCCCCACGCGATGAGAGCGGTGGCGACGAGCATCAGCGGGATCGGCGCAGTCAGCGAGATACCGAGGAGCTTCTGTGCGACGTCGGCGGGGATGAACGAGTCCACGATCACCGACGCGCGCCATAGCGCGAGGAAGAGGGCGAGCAGCAGGAACGAGACGGCGAGGGCGGCCGCGATCCACGTCAGCCCGCGCCGGGGACGCTCGTCGAGGTCGTCCCAGGGCCCGAGATGGGTCATGCCGAGGAGGTCGAAGAACACCAGACCGAGCACGAGCGCGCCGACGAACGACGCGATCGCGTACGCGAGCGTGATCTCTCGGAACCAGTCCGGGAGGAACGCGACCGGAGCGCCGATCGCCAACTCGTGACTCGCGATCGAGAGGGCCGCGTCGGCATACAGGAAGAGCATCAGGCCAGCGAAGAACAGGACTCCACCGATGACGCGCCACCCGGCCCAGTGACCGGACTTCCCACGCAGCTCCGACGATGCGGAGCGCGCCTGTGACGCGAGCCGCTCGCTTCCGTTCTCCGCGTGCGTCGCGGCCTGATCGACGAGCGGACTCACCAGGCCGACGATCGCGTCGGTGATCGGCCGGACCGGCCAGCTCGGCGCGCGCGTCGCGGTCGCGAAGAGCCCAACGATCGCCTGGCCGAGGCTACGGGCCGGGCGGTCGAGCACCGGGCCGAAGTAGCTGCGCAGATTGCGGAGAAAGCGGTTCGGCGCCGAAGGCGCAATGCGACGCAGCGCGGGCTCGATGTCCGTGCGCGTGAACTGCGCCGGCGCGCGCAGCATGACGGCGAGGGCACCGATCAGGCTCCGTGCGGGATTGCCGAGAAGTGTTACCAGCACCACCGCAAGCAGCACGAGGTGCCAGCGATCGAAGATCGGCTGCAACAGATCGAGCATCTCGGTCAGCGTCATCGCGCACTTCCCTTCAACTGCTCAGCGAGCTTGTCGGCGGTGGTCGCGGCCCACGGGAGGAACACCGGAGCGCGAGCGCCGAGCGCTTTGAATGTGGCCTCCCAGTCCTTTTGACCCTTGCCCTGGTCGCTCGCGTCATCGCGGTGATACAGCGCGACGACGATCTCGCTTTGCGCCAGGTCCGGGCGGACCGCGTTGCCGATCGTGTCGGTCATATCCGAGAACAGGACGAGCTTGTGCGCGCCCGGATTCGCCTTGAAGACGCCGGACGCGACCGCAAGGCTCCCGAAGATGTCGGTCCCGATCGGATCCTGGACCGGGGCGGCGGCTCGTATCGCCGTGGTGGTCGCGTTGACGAACGACGCGATGTTGCGCTGATCCTCTAGGGCCGCCTGCTGCTGCAGCTCGGTCACTTTCGCGCGCCACGACATCGCGGCCTCGTTGAACGTCCGCACGTTGGCCGCGTATTCGTTGCACTCGAGCTTGTTCACCGGCAGCTTCGGCGCCGTCGGCGCCGCCGGCAGCTCGGGTGATGGCGCGCGCTTCACCTGGCTGAACGGCAGGAAGATCTCGTTCGTGTCGTTCGAGTTGTGGCTGATCCAGGCGCCCACCAGCGCGTCGCCGGGTCGCAGGTCGAGCTTCGGCAGCGTCGCCGCGACCGTGTCGAGCGCGGTGCGGGGGAGCTGCGGCCACGGGTAGGACGGCGACCGCTTCGCATCGCCGGTGTAGGCGCGATCGATCAGGACCGCATATGTGACAGGCGTGACCGTCTTGCTGTCCACGGTGACGGATACGAGCTCCGCGGGCGGGCAGAGCGTGGCGTTCGGCGAACCGCCGATCACCCCGCAAGCCGCTAGGACGAGCGCCACGAGCGTCAGCGCCAGACCGCCTCGCGCAGAGTTCGGCATACGACTAATACCGAGTATGGGGTCAGAAGATTGCACTCTTAGGGTCTTCTTAATCGGCTTGGCGAGGAACCAAGCACGGCGACGCTGCTCCTTAGAAGGGCGTGGTGCGGACCAGCGTGCTCTTCAGGCCGAGCGTCGTGCGCAGGAAACGGTCGCCCTTCAGGTCCAGCGAAGCGTCGGTGCCACGAACACGGACCGAGATCGGGCGCTCGCCGGGGCTCATGTTGAAGTCCATCGACACGAACTGGCCGATGTCCACGCCGTAGTCGACGATGATCTCCTTGCGGATCGCCTCACCGCTGAACCACGCGGACCACGAGCCGTGAGGCATCCCGCCGCGCTTGTCGTAGGCCGCGAGCTCGGCTGGATCTTCCGTGACCTGCAAATACGGCCAGCCCTGCACGCACCCCCACGTGTTGCCGACGCGCTCGGCGTCCAGGACGCAGCCGACGTTCTCGCTGATGCCACCGCTCGCCGACGAGTACAGCGCGCGGATCGGTTTCCCGTCGTAGGTGAGGATCAACGAGGCGGTCGCCTCCACCGCGGCACTCGCTCGCGCGGCCTCGAATCCGTGACCTCCGTAGCACTGGTCCGCGGTGTCGTCGCGCACGTCCCAGGTGCGTTCGCCGGCGGTCGATTGCCGCCATGCCGCATAGGTCCGCGCGGCGATCGCCTGCGCACGCAGCGCCTCGAACTCCCAGTGCGCTGGCATCTCACCGGGTAGCGCGCCACGCATGTAGTCGTCCGAGGACACGAAGTTCACGACCTGCAGGTTGCCGCCCTCGCGCATTCCGACCCGGATCGTGCCGCGATATCCGAGGCCCTTCTCGTCGATGTAGATCGGGTCCCAGGCCTGCTTGGGTTGGAGCATGAGCGTGTCTGCGTTCGCGAACACGACCTGGCGCGACCACTCGTCGCGCACGACGAGCGTGCCGCCATCGTTCCAGAACCGCAGGGGTTGGTTCGGCCCGGTCTCGTGATAGACGATCGTCTGATCCGCGTTGTTCACGAGCCGCATGCCACCCGCGGACTCCATGCGCGCTACGTTCGCGATGGTGTTCCCGACGCAGCCGGTCGACGGCGCGGACAGAAGAACGCGGAACGGCTGCGTAATCGGTTGGCTCGATAGCCGGGCTCCCGGGAAGTACTTCGCGACGATCTGCTCACCCGTAAGGCGAACACCGGCGGCGCCCTGCGCCCACCCCTGCGCGCCCCACTGCGAAAGGCCGATTCCGTGGCCCCAGCCCTTGCCGTAGATCCTGACTCCATCGAACAGGGACACGATCTCTGTCTTCGCCGGCACCGCGCGACCTGAGAACCAGCCGATGCCACCGTCCTGGACCATGTCCCACACGAGCGCGTGGTCGCCCTCGTACTCGGGTGCGCGCACGTTGACCTTGAGTGAGATCTCGCGTCCGGGCGGGACGTCTCGGTCCAGCGGTATGCGCGCGCCGTCCCAGACGACCGCCTTGCCGTCGCCGTCGAGCCAGTGATATCCGAGTCGAACCGGCGCGTCCCCGCCCGCGGGCCAGCTCTGCAGGCCGGTGTTCGTGACGCGAACGTCGACCGGGACCTCCGCGCCGGGGGCGATCACCGCGGGGACCGTCGTCGCGCCGTAACCCGCGTCGAGATCTGTCGTGACCTTCAGCGAGAACGAACCGGTGCCAGCGCCGCGCGATGAGAACCAACCAACACCGTCGCGCACCAGATCCGGCTTCACCGTGTATGTGCCCGTGAGTGCGGGCACCGTGATCGTCATCGGAACGACATCGCCGCCACCCGCAGGAAGATCACTCGGAAGGCTCGAGCGCAGGCCATCCCACGCGACTACGCGACCAGCCGCGTCGTAGAGGTGATAGGAGAGCTTCACGGCTTGCGCTCCCGTTGCCGGCCAGAGCGCAGTCTCGTGGTTCCGCAGCGCGACGGGGATCGTGACCGTCTCACCGGGACGCGCGCTGCCGCTGGGATATCCGATGTAGGTGACGGTCGAGCTCGCCTCGCTAGCGGCGGCGGCGCTGCTCGCGCCAAGTGCTTCGCCACGTGCGACGGTGATCGCGCGCGCTGCTGCGTCCGCGGCGGCGCCGATGCGCGTAGCCGCGCTCGTTGGCCCGCCGTCAAATTGAGCGACAGCGATGACAACGAGCGCGGCTACGACGACGCGCATCAGGCCCAACGTTCTCTTCCTCAACGCGACGAAGACTGGCATGCGTGAAGCGAACAGCGCAACACCCAGCGTGTACGACCAACATGAGTAGGGACCGTTTGTCTGGGTACCGAGCAAGCATGCTCAAACCGCGAGAAACATTGGCGACTGAGACGGGACGGGCGCACAACGACTTCGCTCGTGTGCGCTTAACGGCCGAATCAAAGCCGAAGCGCCGATCCAGCGATTTCTTTGATACAGCCTCGCGACCGGAGGGGCTGCTTGCTCACCCCTGCACGTGCAGGGGTCGAGACAGCACGGAGCAGCGATGCGCTAGCGGAGCGAGGAGGCGCGGGCGCGCGCGGACGGACGCCGGCGCTCGCGGGTGACGCGGCTCTGATGAGGAGACAGCGGGCGCGTCGCGAACGAGAGTTGAGACCGCGGTACGAGCGCAAGGAACAAAGAGGCTGCGGAGCGGGCCCGTTTCGAGAGAGCGACGCGCCCGCTGGCGACACCGCCGCGAGCGAACGAGCGCTCCGTCTCGATGTCGTCGCATTGGGCTCAGAGCCCGTCCGTCGCGCAATGCCACCCTCATAGACTTTGACGCGATGAGAGCGAGGCTGTCCCTTCTGCTGTTGGCGCTCGTACTCGGCGCGTGGATGCCCGCGGAGCCGCGTGTCACGACGTATGTCCCGATCGATCAGGGGCAATGGGACCCGGGGCTGATGTGCACCGGCCGCTCCGACATCCCGTTCGTTCAGAACGTCATCGAGGCGAAGTGGGCGCCCGACAGCAACAGGCTCGCGCTCACGACCGGGCAGCGCACGCCCTCAACGACATCGCCCGTCGGCTGGAAAGAGGAAGAGGTCATCTACACCTTCGACGTGCGCACCGGATCTTTGACGCACGTCGGATTCGGGATCCGGCCGGAGTGGTCCGGCACGGGCCAATATCTTTCGTACTGGCCCGAGGATAAGGACCTGCGCGTGATGCGCGGCGAGAAGATCATGGCGAGCCTCCTGATGTCGATCCCTGAGGTGCGCTGGGTCGGCGACAAGCTGCTCTACATCCATAAGCGAGACATACGCGAGTGGTCGAACGGCGACTGGCACACCATCGCCCGATTCGATAAGGACTGGGAGCCGGCGTATCCGCTCGACGATGTGTACTGGAGCGCGGACGGCACGCGTTTCACGCTGATGCGCTACTCGTACGACGGGGGCGTGGAGCGCTACATCGGAAAGACCGCGGACGCGTCGCTCGAGCCGCTGGATGCGCCCGGCGCGACTCATACGGAATGGTCGCCGACCGGCGCGACACTCATGGTCCGCTACCCGAACAAGCTCGAGCTCATCGGACCCGATGGCGCCCGAGAGAGCACGCCGATCGTCAGCGGCGTCATCACCTCCTGGACGGCCGATGGACGTTCATTGCTCCTCGGCCGGATCTCATCGACGATGCCCGCGGGAGACAGGTTCGAGAAGTTCATCGTGTGGGGTGCGCCGCAGGGTACCGACGGCGCAACCTTGCCGAATCTCATTGGCGCTCGCGTCTTCAGCCCGGACGGGCGGTACTTCACGGGGCTCAGCCGCGAACGGCTCGACTCAACACGCTTCGAGCTCTACCGCTGCGGCACCTGGTCTGATGAGGAGTGGAATGTCCAGGGCGATCCGGATGCGCAGGCACGGCTCGACCGCATCGCAGGCGACGAGCTCCGCTGGCTCCGTCCGGTCCCCGGCGACATCGCGCAGTTCCGACAGTTCTCGCACACCGGCGTCGACATCGCGGCGCCGGTCGGCGACCATTCCGTATGAGTCGCGCCGGGCGCATCCAG
>DATEZK010000463.1:0-2911 GCA_035255665.1 Candidatus Limnocylindria bacterium | reverse complement strand
TCCGTAGAAGAGCACGCGGTATTCCGGCAGGTAATAGCGCGCGGTCAGGTACTCCGGTCCAGCCAGGATGACCACCGAAGCAGGCGCGAAGGTAGCTCGAACGAACGCGAGACGAGCATCGAGCGTGGCGTCATGGCGCACGATCGCGCGCTGCGAGAACGGCGTGTCGGCGACGGCGAACACGGCGACATTGAGGACGACGAGCAGCGCGGCCACCGTCACGACCGCGCGCGGTGCCCGCCGCGCGAGCGGCGCGAGCAGTGCGGCGACGGCGACATACAGACCGGGCAGCATCGACATCAGGTAGCCGGGGTCGCCGATGTGGATCGTCACGTACACGAGTGCCGCGGGGATAAGCCAGAGCGCGAAGAACAAAGCATCGCCGGTGAGACGCCGCCGCGCGGTGAGCGCGGCGATGATCGCGGCGACGAGCAGGAGCGCGAAGCCCAGGAGTCCCCACCACAGCGCGTAGACCGTGAGGAGCGTGTTGCGCAGCAGCGCATCGCCGCCGCCGGCCGGTGAGAGCTCGCTCACGCGCGTGGCCTGTCCGCCGAGGCTCGCGAGATACGCTGCGCCACCTGAAAGCACTGCGCTCGGAACGAACCACAAGAGACACGCGATCCCGATCGCGACGACGCAGAAGACTCGTTCTCGCCACGATCGGGCCAGGAGCATCCACAGCCAGAGTGGTCCGAGCAGCAGAAGGATGTCCTGGCGGAATCCGGCGGCGAGACCAAGCCCGGCCGAGGCAATGAGCGCGGCCGGCCACGGTCGCGAGCGCGCGTCACGCAGCGCCACCGCGAGGACGACGCTGAGCAGGCCGAGCAGCGCGTAGGGCATCGCGACTTCGCTGTAGGTCCACACAAGGGGCGCCGACGCCGCGCCGAGCGCGACGACGATCGCGAGCGCGCGGTCCGCGTACCTGCGGCACAGGAGATAAACGGCCGCCGCCGTCAGCGCGGACGCGAAGATGCTGACGGTCACGAGTGCCGCATTGCTATCACGAGTGAGCAGGCGCAGCGCGGACGCGGCGGCGACGTAGAAGATGTAGCCAGGCGGATGCGGGCGCTGGTCCGCGAGATCCGTGCCGACGTGGAAGCCGTTCTCGAGAGCTCGCGCATAGAGCACGGAGTCCCAGGCCCACAGGGTGTGCGAGGCGAAGAGCAAGCGACTGACGAGCACCACCCCCGCCAGCACCAGAGCGACCGCGCGGTCGCTCACGCGGTCGCGCGCGTCTTGACGCTCTCCGTGATCTCCGTTCGCTCCGGCTGCACGAGAACGGCCAGCGCCACCGCCAGCAGGATCAGGAGACCGAAGAGATGTGCGGCGAGCGGCATCGCATCCCGCGTCTCGCCGACGATCTGCAGCAGCAGCCAGCTGAACGCAAGTGCCGCGACGAGCACGACACGCAACTGCGGATGCGGGAACAGCAACGCTCGATGGAGTGAGCTTGCGAGCAGGGGGAGCGCGAACACGAGATAGGGAAACCACAGCAGGCCGAACAAGCTGAGGTAGGGCGCGAACGCGAGTGCCAGATGGTGAAGGTGCGTCTCGTCATGCGGACGCCGCCGCGCCGCGAGGCCGCCCACGACCGCGGTCGCCAGGGTGGCGGTCGGCAGGACCCAGGCGCCGAAGAGGGAACCGAGGAACGCGGCGAGCTCCGGCGGCCCTGTCGCCGCGATGAATTCCGCGGTCTGGTTGCTGTCCAGAAGCGCGACGAACAGCGCGATGTATCCCGGCATCTCGCGCCAGAACACGACAGTCGTCAGCAACAGCCCCGCCGCGAGGACGGCGAC
Organism: Candidatus Limnocylindria bacterium; assembly: GCA_035255665.1. Classification (GTDB taxonomy): domain Bacteria; phylum Chloroflexota; class Limnocylindria; order P2-11E; family P2-11E; genus CF-39. The sequence goes on along the minus strand of DATEZK010000463.1, from coordinate 1,115 downwards.
TGTCCAGGCGACGACGCGGCCGCGCCCAGCCGCGAGATAGAAGAGGATGAGCGAGAGGGGAAGCAGCTTCGCTCCGATCGCGACCGCGAGGAGCGCGCCCCCGACCGCCGCGCGCTGCCGTAACGACCACGCGACCAGACAGAGCGCGAGCGTGATCAGGTTGATGTTGCCGAGCGAGATCTCGAGGATCGTCGGCAGGAACAGGACGAACGCGGCCGCCGCCCATGGCCGTGCGTCGCGAGGCAACGGACGGATGAGGTGCAGGCCGATGGCCGCCGCCACGCCGGTATTGACGCCGATCCAGAGCGCCGTCGCCAGCCAGAACGGCAGCGGCGCGAGCAGCGCGAAGGGCACCGCGACGATCGGCGCGTAGTGGTATTCGCCGAACGGTCCTGCGGGCATCAACGGCACGTCCGAATACAGCGGCTCTCCGGCGAGAAGATGCCGGGCGGCGAGCACGTACGCCCACAGGTCGAAGCCGAACGGCTGCTTCGCGAGGAAGATCCCGAAGCCGGCAAGCCCGGCCAGCACCATCACAACGACGCCGGCAGCCCACACCAGACGCGGGCGACGGGCGGCCTCAGAACTCACGCCAAGCGAGTCTATGGGCGCGAGATATAGCCTCCGCACCGAATGCGCGTCGAACGCCGCTCCGAACCGCGCCTTGGTGTCGCGATGCGCGTCGGCCTCGCTCTCACCGCCACAGGGATCGCCTCCGCCGGTCTGGGTCGCCGCGCACTGGCCGAGACAGGCGCGGACGTGCCGCTCGCCATGGCGTTCGGCTGCTTTGTCATCGTGCTGTTCCTCGCGAGCCTGCAGCGGCCACCGCGCGCATCGGCGTGGATCGGCCTCGCGCTTACGGCTGGGATCTACATCGCGACCGCCGTCGCGCTGGCGGAGACGCCGCTCGGAATGCTCGCGTACTTCGGTGCCGCCGCGTTCGCGACCTGGCGGACCGCGCCCCATCTGCGGGCGTTCACCGTCGCGGCGTTCGCGCTCTTCACGCCAGCGCTCGGTCTCTTCGCGACGCGCGGTGAGACCGTGCTGCCCGTGCCCGTGCTCGTCGCCGCGATGTTCGCACTCGCCTACACCGTCGCCGCGCTGGTGGACCCATC
>DATEZK010000462.1:0-3161 GCA_035255665.1 Candidatus Limnocylindria bacterium | reverse complement strand
GGAATTGGCGAGGAGCTGATAGAGCCCTGCCGGCAGGAGCGCGATCGCCCCGATGCCAAAAACCACGGTGCCGAGCAGGTGATACGCGCGCCGCAATCCGTCGGTGCCGTGCGTGTACACCGTAGCGCCGCGCGGTGTCATCGAGCGTCGCGCGGCGCGGTGTGCTCCGTAGAAGAGCGCGCCGAACACGGTGAACGTCGCTCCACGGATCAGATCCTCCTGACGGCGGCGGTCGCTCTCCTGCCGCTGGCGCTCCGTGATCTGAGCAAGGTCCGGCTCCGGCGGGCACGTCGCGCCCACGGGACAGAGCCGAGCGATCGCCGGCACCGGCGTGCCGCCGTAGACGATCTGGTTCCCGACGACCGACGCAAGCGCGCCGTTGAGAAGCGCGGAGAGGCCGAACGCGAGAGCGATGACCCCGGCGAACGACCCTACGTACAGGTACGCGCGCAGCATCGCCTGCGGTGAGAGCTCGATCCCTCCCTGCCCCCGCTGGAACGCGATGACGCCGATGATCACGATCAGCGCGATCACAGCCACAGGGATGAGGACGGTCAGCATCAACCGCCTCGCCGGCGCCGGCCCATGACGCGCCGCGTCGTGCGCGGCCCCGTGGGGATCCCGGAGGCGTCCAACCCTTCCGGCCCGCTCTGCAGGACGAGCAGACCGCGCAGGTCGACGATCTCGTCACGTAGCGCCGCGGCCTTCTCGAAGGCCAGCTCTTTCGCCGCGGTCTTCATCTGCAGTTCGAGGTCCTTGACGAGCCGCATGAGCTCGTCCTTCGGTAGCTCGCCGGCGGCGATCGGACGGCCGCCCTTCTCGTAGACATTCTCGACATCGGCGACCTGCTTCAGGCGCATACCGACGTCGCGGATCGCCTTCACGACGGTCTGCGGATCGATGCCGTGCTCCTTGTTGTACGCGAACTGGAGCTCGCGCCGGCGCTCGGTCTCGTCGATCGCCGCGCGCATCGATGCCGTGACCCGGTCGGCGTACATGATCACGCGGCCCTCGACGTGCCGCGCGGCGCGGCCGATCACCTGGATCAGCGAGCCTTCCGACCGCAGGTAGCCCTCCTTGTCGGCGTCGAGGATCGCGACGAGCGTCACCTCGGGGAGGTCGATCCCTTCGCGCAGGAGGTTCACGCCAACGACGACGTCGAAGACGCCGAGGCGCAGGTCGCGCAGGATCTCGATGCGCTCGATCGTCTCGATCTCCGAGTGGAGGTACTGGACCTTCACGCCCATCTCGCGCAGATAGTCGGCGAGGTCCTCGGCCATCTTCTTCGTGAGCGTCGTGACCAGGGCACGTTGTCCGCGATCGACGCGGAGTCGGAGCTCGTTCAGCAGGTCGTCGATCTGGCCATCCGTCCTCCGGACCTCGATCTCGGGATCGATGAGGCCGGTCGGGCGGATGATCTGGTCGACGACCTGGCCGGAACGCTGGATCTCATACGCGCTCGGCGTGGCCGACACGAAGATGGTCTGATCGAGCCGCGCCTCGAACTCTTCGAACGTCAGCGGACGGTTGTCGAGCGCACTCGGCAGGCGGAATCCGTAATCGACGAGGATCGTCTTGCGCGAGCGGTCGCCGCCGTGCATACCGTGCACCTGCGGGATGCTGATGTGCGACTCGTCGACGAACATGAGGAAGTCCGGGGGGAAGTAGTCGAGCAGCGTCCACGGCCGGCTTCCGGCCGGGCGGCGCGCGAGATGGCGCGAATAGTTCTCGATCCCCGCGCAGCTGCCGGTCTCGCGCATCATCTCCAGATCGAAGTTGGTGCGCTGCAGCAGGCGCTGAGCTTCAAGCAGCCGCCCCTTGTCCTCCAGCTCCTTCACGCGGTCGACCAGCTCGGCCTCGATATCCCGGATCGCCTCATTCAGCTTCTCGCGCGGCGTCACGAAGTGGCGGGCCGGATAGATGTCGATGCGGTCGCGCTCGGCGAGCACCTCGCCGGTGAGGGGGTCTAGCTCGGTGATCCGCTCGACGTCGTCGCCGAAGAACTCGACCCGCACGGCGAGCTCCTCGTACGAGGGCTGGACCTCGAGCGTGTCGCCCATGACGCGGAACTTGCCGCGAACGAGATCGCTGTTCGTCCGCTCGTACTGGATGTCGACGAGGTGGCGGAGCACCGTGTCGCGCCGGACCCGCTCACCCTTGTTCAGGCGGACGGTGACGGCGCCGTAGTCGACCGGCGCGCCGAGGCCGTAGATGCACGAGACCGACGCCACGATGAGGACGTCCCGCCGCTCGAAGAGGGCCCGCGTCGCGGCATGGCGCATCCGATCGATCTCCTCGTTCCGGGAGGAGTCCTTCTCGATGTAGGTGTCGCTGCGGGCGATGTAGGCCTCGGGCTGGTAGTAGTCGTAGTAGGAGACGAAGTACTCGACGGCGTTCTTGGGAAAGAACTCCTTGAACTCACCGTAGAGCTGCGCCGCCAGCGTCTTGTTGTGCGCGAGCACGAGCGCCGGCCGGCCGGCCTCGGCGATGACCTTCGCCATCGTCACCGTCTTGCCCGAGCCGGTGACGCCGCGCAGCGTCTGTGACTTCATGCCCTCGCGGAGACCGCGGCTCAGCGCCGCGGAGGCCTTTGGCTGGTCGCCTGCGAGATCCCACGGCAGAACGAGCTCGAACGGCGCGGGGCCGCTCGGGCGCTCAACAGGGACTTGAAGGATTTCGCTCTTGGGCACGGGCGCCTCATTCTAGAACAGATGTTCGGTGACGGCCAAAGCTCCCCCGGACTCACCCGATTGTCGCGCACCAGCCAACCATCTGCCGCGTTTTTCCCACCAAAGCGCTATTGCGGTACCCCTTACCTCTCCGTAGCGTCACCTGTGTTCTCTAGGAAGGGACGGGCTACACCTCTGGACAAGCTTCGCGGCCTCATACACGGCGAGGAAGGGCAGAACCTCGTTGAATTCGCGCTCCTGCTGCCGGTTCTGCTGTACATCCTCATGGGGATCATCCAGTTCGGGCTGATCTTCGCCGTGTACGTCACGATCAACAACTCGGTCCGCGAAGCGGCCCGTTGGGGCTCAATCTACGTCTATGACAACACGATCACCGTCACGAACAACGATGTTGCGCGTAACAACGGCATGATCGACCGGATCTACCAGTCACGCGGCATCTTGAGCATCGGGACGATTGGCACGGCGACG
>DATEZK010000461.1:0-6283 GCA_035255665.1 Candidatus Limnocylindria bacterium | reverse complement strand
CAGAGCCGGCGACGCCTGGCAGATCCAACGGTGGACGCCGCCGCGGACGGAGGAGGGGGAAGAGATGAGCCCACTGCGTGGGGAGGAATTCACGGGACGGACCGTAGAAGAGGCGATCGAGCGCGGCCTTCGGGCGCTAGGACGCAAACGCAGCGAGGTGGACATCGAAGTCCTCGAGAAGGGGAAGCCCGCGAACGTGCTGGGCATGGGTGGCGAGGACGCTCGCGTGCTCCTGTCGTTCCAGGAGGACGAGCGCGCGGCGGAGCCCGAGGCGGTCATTGACGAGGCCGAAGTCCCGCGCCGTCCCGACGCAGTGCGCGCGCCGCGCGAGGAAGAGGGCGACGAGGCGTCTCCGGCGTTCGCCGAGGAGCTCGCGCTCGGCGCGAGCGTTCTACGCGAGCTGCTCGAGGCGATGGGTGTGGACGCCGAGGTAGCGCTCGAGGATCGTCCCGGCATGGAGGGCGTCGACGTGCTCGGCGCCGATCTCGGCGCCCTGATCGGCCGCGGCGGCGAGAACCTCGTCGCGCTGCAGCAGGTCGTGAGCGCGATCACTTCGAAGCGCGTCGGCCGGTCGGTGCACATCCCGGTGGACATCGAAGGCTACCGGCGCCGCCGCGAAGACCAGCTGCGCGAGATCGCGCAGCGCGTTGCGTCGCGCGTGCGCGCGAGCGGCCAGGCCGTGACCCTCGAGCCGATGCTCGCCTACGAGCGGCGCATCGTGCACCTCTCGGTGCAGGGTCAGCCGGGGCTGAAGACGGAGTCGGTCGGCATGGAGCCGAACCGCCGCGTCGTCATCAGCTCGACGGCTCCCGGCGCCCGCGGACCCTTCGGCGAAGGCGGCCCCGGCGGCCAGGGCGGCTTCCGGCCGCGGCCGGGCGGGATGGGCGGCGGCGGGTACGGGCCTCGTCGCGGGTACGGACCGCGGCCGGGCGGCTATCGACCGCGTCCCGAACGCGGTCCCTAGTCGGGCGGCCTTCGCCGCCCTCGTCTGCTAGACGTGTGGGCGTCGCCCACGTCGCAGTAGCACAGAAAGCGGTGACAAGGCGCGCTAGCGGCCGTTAGCTTCCTTGCCGTGACCGAGCTGAACTGGACCCCTTCGCGCGTCCGCCGCAACTTCCGGATCGATCTGTTCAGCGCGCTCGGCGCCGGCGCCTTCGTTTCCGTGCTCGTCGCCTTCATGCCGGTGATCGTGCGGCGGATGGGCGGCTCCACGACCGACGTTGCGATCATCGTCGCGGGTCCGTTCATCGGGATGCTCCTGTCGCCGATCTTCGCGTACCTGCTGGCGCACCTTCCCGTCGTGCGCGTGGTCGCCGGAGCGTCGACGCTATCGCGCGCGGTCTTCCTCGTGAGCATCCTCGTGGCGGCGACGCCGTTCGCGCTAGCGGTCACGACCGCCGTGTTCTGGATCATCGCCGTCTCGAACATCGCCGCCTACACGGCGCTGATGCAGGGGATCTATCCCGACCGCGAGCGCGCGTTCGCGATGGGCAACGTCCGCGTTGGCGCCTCGGTGGCCGGCATTGTCGCCGCGGCGATCGCGGGCAGCTTCATCGATGCCGTGCCGGTGCAGTGGGTCTTTGGGGCCGCCGCCCTCGTGGGGCTGCCGTGCGCGGCTGCCTTCTTCGCGATCCAGTACGACGGCCCGGCCACACCGCCCGCGCGTCGACCCGCGATGACGATCGCTCGCGACGTCTGGGCCGATCTTCGCTACCGCAAGCTGCTGCTCGCTTTCACGATCTTTGGCACCGGCAACCTCATGAACTTCGCGGTGTTCCCGATCATGCTGGTCGACCACTTCGAGGCCTCGAACGGTTTCGTTGGAACGCTCGCGATCGTCCAGTCAGCCACGCTGATCGTCGCGTACCCCGTCTTCGGACGGCTGATCGACCGCGGCTCGACTCTTCGGCTCACGATGATCGCGACGCTGCTCACCGTCCTGGTGCCCATCGGATACCTCGTCGCGCCGGGCACGTGGGCGCTGCTGCCGATCGCGGTGATCACCGGCGTCGTCGTGGCGAGTGGCGAGCTCACCGGCTTCACGAACATCGTCCACCTCGCGCCACGCGATCGCATTGGCGAATACGCCGCGGCGAACGCGTTCCTGCTGGGCGTGCGCGGCACGATCGCGCCGTTCGTGGCGGCCGCGCTGCTCGGGATGGTCTCGCCGCAGGTCGTGCTCGCGCTCGGAACGCTGCTCATGATCACCGGCGCGCTCGTGCTCGCGCAGCTCGTACGCGAGCCCGCGGCGGCGAACCTGGAAGTCGCGCCCGCCGAGGCCTAGGTGAGTGGGATCCCGTTCGCCTTCATCGCCGCGATGAAGCGGTCCGCGATCAGCTGATAACCGGCGTCCGACGGATGGAACCCGTCGCCTGACACCGTGATCGTGCTGACCAGCGGTGCGCTGCCGGTGAAGAGATCGACCGCGACGACGCGACCAGGATGCTTCGCCACGATGGCGGCGATCACTGAGTTGTACGCCTGGATCAGCCTGAACAGCGCCGCCTTGTCGGCCTCCGCGTAGGCTGGCACGGGTCTGACATCCGGGACATTGCCGATGAAGATCTTCGCCTCGGTGCCGGCCACCAGCGCGTCAACGATCGCGCCGAGGTCGTTCGCGTACGAGGCCGGCTCGATGGTCGCGTTCATGTCGTTCACGGCGAGCCAGATCGATACCACGGTTGGCTTTTGCGCGATAGCGCCGGGAAGCTGAGCGGTGCGCGCCTGGAGCGCGATCGATCCCGACACGCCGACATTCACGAACGCGCTGCCAGGCGGCAGCAGCTTCGCGACGCGCGCTGGCCACGAGCCGCTCACCGGATCCGTGGCTCCGACACCGACCGCGTCGGACGCGCCGATCGCGACATAGCGGACCGCCGCCGTTGCCGTGGGAGCTGCGGTGGGGCTCACGCGTACCACTGTGGACGAGGGCGCGGTCGCGGGCGCGGCGGTCGTGGCGCGGGACGGGGATCCCGAGCACGCCGAGGCGACAAGCAGAGCGAGGAACAAATACGCACGTAGCAAGGTTAGAATTGATGGTGCCTGAAAGGGCCACGGGGATGCGTGGTTTCGACAGGGCAGGCGACGTGAACGTCGCGAGCCGAGGTACGTCGTTCTTCCTCGTTAATCCGAACGGCAGCCAGATAACTGGCACAAATTCCTACGCACTCGCTGCCTAGTCAGTGAGCGTCCTCCCGGTCTCCCCTTCGCGGGCCGGGAAGGGCGACTTAAGCGAAGGTGCGGTCCGCTGATCGGCTGGTAGGCGGACTCAAGATTTCCGGCCTGGGGGAGCCAAGAGCGCGTCGGTGCGCGCTGGGCTTCCCGAGACAAAAAAGCGCCGACTACGCTCGTAGATGCGTTCACATCAAGGGCCTTGGACGGGGAGTTCGACCCTCCCCCATCTCCACAGCGGCTAGGAGCCCCTGCGCAGGTGCTTGCACCTGCGGCAGGGCGACGACGCCGATGTACGAAGTACAGGTCGCGCATATCGTCGCGCCATGACAGCGCCCACCGACGTCGTCATCGGGAGCGCCCGGACACGGGACGGCCTTGAGCTGCGCACGCTGCGCTGGCCCGCGGCTGCAACGCCGCGCGCGCACCTTCTTCTCATACATGGGATCGCGGAACACGCAGGCCGCCACGCGCATGTCGCATCGCGGTTCGCCACGGCCGGGATCGAGACGCATGCGTCGGACCTGCGCGGCTTCGGCGGATCTGCGGGTCGTCGCGCCTACGTCGATCGCTGGTCCGAATACCACGACGACCTCGAGGATCAGCTGAGGGCGATGCGCGCGGCGGCCGGTGAAGGACCCGTCGTGCTGTACGGCCATTCGATGGGTGGGCTGATCGCGCTGGGTTACGTCCTCGCCGATCCGCCTCGTCCTGCGCCCGATCTTCTCGTGTTGTCCGCACCGGCGATCGCCGCGATCATCGCGCGCTGGAAACGGGATCTCGCCGGTGTGCTTGGCCGCGTCCTGCCGCGCATGGAGATCCCCAACGCTCTTCCGGCCGGTGGGCTTGCGCGCGATCCCCAGGTCGAGATTGCGTACCGGTCCGATCCATTGAACGTGCACCGCACGACGGCGCGGCTCGGCATGGAGCTGTTCCACGAGCATGCGCGCGTCCAGGCTGCGCTCGCGGGGGTGGGCGCGCTTCCGACGCCGACGTATGTGCTGCACGGATCCGACGACCCGATCGTGCCGCTGTCGGCCAGCGCCTCGCTGGAGCGGCGAGAGAACGTCACGCGCCGGGTGTATCCGCGCCTGCGTCACGAGATGCACAACGAGCCGGAGGCCGCCGCGGTCATCGACGACACGACGTCCTGGATCGAGAACTCCCTCCCGGCCCGATGACGGCGGTCGTCACGCTTCGCACCGAGCGGCTTCTCCTGCGTCCGTGGCGCGACAGAGATCGAGAGCCGTTCGCGGCGATGAACGCAGATCCCAAGGTGATGGAGCACTTCCCCGCCGTCAGTACGCGCGAGGAATCCGACGCGGCCGTCGACCGGATCGTCGCGCGTATGGAGCAGCATGGTTTTGGGCTATGGGCTGTCGAAGTGCCCGGCCTTGCCGAGTTCGTCGGCTTCATCGGACTGAATCGCGCCGACGCGATCCTTGGGTTTCCCGCGGTCGAGATCGGCTGGCGCCTCGCCGCTCAGCACTGGGGGCGCGGATACGCGACCGAGGGCGCGAGAGCGTCACTCGCTCACGCCTTCGATGACCTTGACCTCGACGAAGTTGTCTCCTTCACGACCACCGCGAACGAGCGCTCGCGTCACGTGATGGAGAAGATCGGAATGACCCGGCGGCCCGAAGACGACTTCGACCACCCGGGCGTTCCACCGTCGTGGAGCGGGCGGCGTCACGTCCTCTATCGGATCACACGAGCACAGTGGCGGGGCTGAGCATTTCGCGCGCTACGCGGAGCGCAGACCCACCGGTCGCAGATATTCGTCCACCCGCGACCGTACCCACCATGCGTGCGACTCGCGGCGCTCGCGCGGCGTCGTGAAGCGGTAGAGATACAGCGTCGCGCGGATGAAGCGTGGCCGCGCGCCCGCGAACGGATCGTGTCGTAGGAGACGCAGCGTCGGCTTGTCGGCCTCGAGCAGCTTCACCACCAGCGGCACGAACCATTCGTGGTACATCGGTGAGGACATCGCCGCGAACCACATGAGCCAGTCGAGTCGCAGGTGGTACGGCGCGTACTGAGGCGGCCGCCGGCGCACGTCGCCCGGTTTCGCTTTGAACTCGTACTCGCGCCAGGTCGTGCTCGGCGTGAGCACCGCCGCGTCGGTGCCTTCGATCACAACCTCGTAGCGCTCCTTGGTGATGGAGCCGAAGGCGCCGTACGTGTTCACCAGATGCAGCGGGTCGAAGCTCGAGTTCATCAGCTGGCGCCGGGACAGAAGGTTGCGCGCGGGTCGGTAGCTGAGAAGCACGATGACGATCGTCACGGCGACGACGAGCCACTGGTGCCAGGGCTCACTCGCGAGCGCCGGCGGCGCGATGGGCAGGATCAGTCCGAGCGCCGGGTCGCTCAGGCTCGCGATCGCGAGCGCCATCGTCAGCACGTTGAGCCACGAGAAGTTGCCACTGAGCAGCAGCCAGCTCTGCGTGGTGAGGATCACGAGGCCCGCGACCGTGGCGATCGGTTGCGGGAAGAACAGGAAGAACGGGACGACGAGCTGCGCGAAGTGGTTACCAAGGACCTCCGCCCGGTGCAGCGGCTTCGGCAGATGGTGGAAGTACCACGACAGCGGGCCAGGCATCGGCTGGGTCTCATGGTGGTAATAGAGGCACGTGAGATCGCGCCAGCACTGGTCCCCGCGGATCTTGATGAGGCCCGCGCCGAACTCGACGCGAAAGAGCAGCCAGCGCAGCAGCCAGATGAGCGCGAGCGGTGGCGCGGTCCACGCCGGGCCAAGGAAGATCGCGAGAAAGCCGGTCTCCAGCAGAAGCGTTTCCCAGCCGAACGAGTAGAAGGTCTGACCGACGTTGACGATCGACAGATACAGCGCCCAGAGGGCCGCCCAGAGCAGCATCGTCAGCGGGATCGGCCAGGCGTCGGGCAGTCCGATCAGCGCGACGACTGCGAGTGCGACGCCGCTCCACGCCACGGCGGCGAGAAGCCGGTCGGAGTAGCGGAGGTAAAAGAGGCTTGGCGAGCGGCGGAACGGAACCGCGCGCACGAACTCGGGGACCGGCAGAAGACCGCGTTCACCGAGGAGCGGTGCGCACCCAGTCTGAGAGGAAGAGACAATGCTCCTCCTCTTCTATTTAAC
>DATEZK010000460.1:0-3984 GCA_035255665.1 Candidatus Limnocylindria bacterium | reverse complement strand
TTTCGCTTGCGCTGCACGACGGAACGCGGCCGGGCGCCGATCCGCGCGTCGTCGAGCAAGACATCAACGAGCGCTTCGGACTCTTCGAGCGGATCCCGGGCACGGCCTCGCCTGCGAGCTGGGAGCACATGAACGGCGATCACTACTCCGCGGCCTACTACACGTACCTCTGGTCGCAGACGATCGCCGCGGACCTGCACACCCCGTTCGAAGGCAACCTCATGAACACCGCTGTCTCGCTCCGCTATCGCGACAAGATCCTCGCGCCGGGCGGCAGCAAACCCGCAGCCGAGCTGGTCCAGGATTTCCTCGGTCGTCCCTATGACCTGCGCGCCTTCAAGGAGTGGGTCGCCGGCCGCGACTAGGCGCCGCGCGCGTCGCTCAGAAGTTGGCTAACGTGGTGCCGTGGACCGTCTCCGATACGACGAGGACAGCGCGTTCACCCTCGCGGATGACGCCGCGACGCTCGCGCGCATCGTCCGTACGGTCGCCGCGGACCGGCTCCGCGCCGCGCGATTCGGCGAGTGGACCGCGGTCGAGGTCATCGGCCACCTGGCCGACTCGGCCGAGATCTTTGCCGAACGAGTGCGGCGCTGTATCGAGGAGGACCGTCCAGCGCTCCCGTCATTCGATCAGGACGAGATCGCGAAGGAGCGGCGCAACGCCGAGCGAGATCCGATGGACCTGTCTCGCCGCGTCAGCGCGGCGCACGCGTCGATCGTCCGACTGCTGACCGACGAGCGCGCCCGCTCGCGCCCGGGCATCCACTCCGAACATGGCGAGCTCGACGCGGGCCACTTCGGCGCGTATCAGGCGCGCCATGGGCACGAGCACGCCGTCGAGCTGGCCACCGCCTTTCCGCCCAAGAATTAGCCCTTAGCGGGTCGCCCGCACACCACACGCCCAGTCGCGGGCGGAACCCAACTCGTAGGCATGGCGTAATACGTGGCATGACGTCATCGCGCGAGCAGGCGCTCGCGCCGCTCTCGCGCGTCGACGCCGAACGCCTCCTTCCGGAGCTCTCGACGGGTCGCCAGACGCTGGAGCGCCGAGTACTCCGCGCCCGTTGCCTCAAATACCTCGAGTCGTTCGATCTCGCGTGGGCGGAGCTCAGCGCGGTGCTGCCGCTGGTGAAAGACCCACTGCTCCTCGCCCGTGTCGCTGTGGACCTGCTCCATCTCTCCTATTACCTGGTGCGCCGTGAGGACTCGGTCCGCTTCGCGGCGATGGCGGAAACGCCGGCCGCCGGCGACCCGCTGCTGCTCGCCGAGCTTCGCCTCGGGTCGTCGATCGTGCGCACGGCGGCGAACGACGTGCACAACGCGCTCGTCCTCGCGCGGGGCGCCGCGGACGCGCTCGTGGTCGCCCCGAAGGGTCGTTCGCGCGATCTCGTCACGACGCGCGTTCAGCGCCAGCTCGCGCACCTGCTCTCGCACGCAGGCGATTACGTCGGCGCTGCAGCGGCGGCCGATGCGACCGGAAAGAACGCCGCGCGTGTGGGAGATCCGGCCGAGATCGCCTGGGCCACGTACACCGCGGGCTTCGTCGACTGGTTCGCGGGAAAGCTCGATGCGGCCGTGGACGAGTTCACACGCGCGGAGCTGGGCCTCCGTCAATACGGCTCCTCGGTCTGGCGCCACACGCTCCTGTGCCTCGCGCGCGCGAAGCTCGAGCGCGGTGAGTTGAGCGAAGGCGAGCGACTCGCGCGGCAAAGCGCCACCGGCGCCACGGAGGATCACGGTCACATCGCGCTCCTCCGCGGGGAGGCCGAGGTCGCCGAGCTGATCCTGAACCGCGTGCCGAAGGGCTTCCCCGAGGACGAGCAGTTCCGCGACTTCGTTCGCGCGATCGTCCGCGCCCAGCGCGGCGATCCGAAGACCGCCATCCGCATGCTCGACGACACCGCGCGCGAGTTCGAGGCGCGCGGCATGGATCACTGGGCGATCGGCGCGGCCGTTCACGCCGCCTACTGGCGCGAGACCGTCGTGCGTGGCGGTGGGACATCGCGCGTCGGTCACCTCGTGCGGGACATCGGCGCGCGCGGCGGCGAAGGCTTCGCCTACTACCTTCCGGACGTCGCGGCCTGGCTCGGCCGAACGGCGGAGCGCGACGGACAGGCATCGGCGCTCGCACGCACCATCCGCGCGCGCGCCGAGGCCGCGCAAAGACGAGCGAAGACCGACGCTGGCGCGGCCGTCGGCGCGTCCGCGCTCGACGAGGCGACGTTCGGGCTGCGCAGCATGGGCCTCACCTGGCGCGAGATCGGCATCCTCCGCGAGATGGAGCAGCTCTCGCGTGAGGGAAAGCGCCTCGATCGCGCCGCGCTCGCGGCCCGGCTCACGGTCTCGCCCAACACGCTGCGTGTTCACCTGACCCGCATCCGCGCGAAGCTCGACGTCGCCGACAAACGCGGCGACGAGGTGTTGCTCCAAGCCGCGCTCTCGCAGCGGCCGCTCTAGCGTGAGGTCAGCTCAGGAGGCGTTCAAACTGATGCTGCGAGATGTGATCGCGCCGGCCTTGCGGGGACTTGGCTTTCAGGGATCAGCGCAGAGCTTCGTGCTGCGGAGCGACACACATTGGGCGCTCGTCGGTTTCCAGAAGTCGAGAGACCGGTATGCCGATTCGGTGAAGTTCACCGTGAACGTTACTGTGGTGGCGCGCGAGATCTGGAAGGTCTGGCGTGAGGCGTCTCCGCATCTTCCTGCGCGGCCTCACGCGAACGTGAGTTACGGGCCCGGGTCGCGTCAGCTCGATCCCGACGTGCGGGCGGCCTACTCGTGGGAGCGCATCGGAGTTCTCATGCCTGTGCGGAACGACTACTGGTGGGAGATCCGGGCCGATACTGACACCACGCACGTCGCTGAGGAAGTGATCGCCGCGATCCGAGATTACGCAATCCCTGAAATTCGGCGACACACGAGTTCTAACCTGCGCGCGCCGGCCTAGTCCAACGTCACACGCTCGTGCCACTTCGGGATGTGCGTCTCGAAGCCGAGCGCCTTGATCTTCGGCGCGATCGCGGCCTGCGCGTCGGGGTCGCCGTGCACGGCGAACACCCGTCGCGGACGGCGGCCGCCCTTTGCGAAGTTGCCCAGCCATCCCAGCAGCTCCGACTCATCCGCGTGGGCGGAGAAGCCGCTGATCGAGCGGACCTGGCAACGCACCTCATGTAAGGCACCGTCGATCCGCACCTGCTTCGCGCCTGACTGGAGATGCGCGCCGGTCGTGCCCTGGCCCTGGTAGCCGACGAAGAGCAGCACCGCCAGCGGATCGTCGATCAGATTCTTGAGATGTCCTAGGACGCGTCCCCCAGTCAGCATGCCGTTCGAGGCGACGATCATGTATGGCCGCGGGGCCGTCGCGATCGCGCGCGACTTCTCGATGTCGTTCGCGATGACCGCGCCGGGATAGTCCAGAGGATCGTCGCGCTTCGCGAGGATCGCGCGCGTCTCCTCGTCGAAGCACTCCGGATGACGGCGGTAGATGTCCGTGGCCTTCGACGCCATCGGCGAGTCGAGGTACAGCGGGAGGTGCGGGATCTTCTTCGCGTCCAGCAGGCGGTCCAACTGCCACACGATCTCCTGCGTCCGTCCGATCGCGAACGACGGTACGAGCAGAACGCCCTTTGCGTCGGCGACGAGACGAACGACCTCCGTGAGCAGACGAACGGCCTCTTCCTGCGGCTCGTGCTCCCGACCGCCGTACGTCGATTCGACGACCACATAGTCCGCGTCGCTGATCGGGGTGGGGTCGCGGATGATCGGCGTGTTCGGTCGCCCGAGGTCGCCCGAGAACACGATCTCGCGGTCCTGATCATCGTCGCGTACCCGAAGCCGGACGATGGCCGATCCGAGGATGTGTCCGGCGTCATAGAGGGTCGCGCGCACACCCGGAGCGACCTCGACCTCGCGCTCGTAGCCGATGGCGCGGAACTGGCGCAGTGCGGCTTGGGCGTCGTCCACCGTGTAGAGCGCGTCGTCGATG
>DATEZK010000459.1:0-3314 GCA_035255665.1 Candidatus Limnocylindria bacterium | reverse complement strand
ACGCTGACGAAGCCGTGGACATCCGCATGGCGCGAGTTCTCGCTCTCGGCTTGTCTTCGAGAGAGCTCGTGCGCGGAACGATCGCGCTGGCGTAGATCCCGGCGGAGGCGAGCGCCCTGTTCAGCTCGGCCCCGCGGCCCGCGTCGGCGACGACCTCAAGCGCGGAGCCCACCTCGCGGATCTCCGTCACTCCCGGCAGCGCGCGGAGCGCGGACGCGGCGCGTCCCTTGTCCGGTACGGTGATCTCGTAGTAGCTGCCGCGGTGCGCAACCTCGGCGATCGTGCCGCTCGCGATCAGCTTGCCCTTCTTTATGACAAGGACGCGGTCGCAGACCTGCTCGACCTCATAGAGCAGATGGCTCGCGAGCAGGACGCCTCGGCCTTCCTTCGCGAGCTCGCGGATGAGCTCGCGGATCTCGCGCTGGCCCGCTGGGTCCAGGCCGTTCTCGGGCTCGTCGAGGATCACGAGCGCCGGGGCGCCGAGCAACGTAGACGCGATCCCGAGTCGTTGCCGCATGCCGAGCGAGTACGTGCGGAACTTGGATCCGCCACGCGCCGCGAGTCCGAGGCGTGTGAGGACCGGATCCACGCGAGCGAGCGCGCCAGCTCCCCGCAGCAACGCGACCGCCACCAGGTTGTCGTGGCCAGACAGGTATGGATAGAAGGAGGTGACCTCGAGCATCGCGCCAACTCCCGCGAGCGCCTTTTCGCGCTGCGTCGCGACCTCGTGCCCAAGCACCTGGGCGCTGCCCGCCGTCGGAGCGACGAGGCCGAGGACCATACCGATCGTCGTGCTCTTACCCGCGCCGTTCGGTCCGAGGAGACCGACGACCTCGCCGCGCTTGACCTGGAGGTCGAGTTGATCGACGGCGGTCAGCTGGCCGAAGCGCTTGCTCAGTCCGTTCGTCTGAAGGACGACGTCTCCGGCCACGTCGCGAGCATATGACGGCGCGGCTATCCTGACGCCGTGCCTGATATCGCCGAGATCGCTCGCGCGCTGGTCGCTCCGGGCAAGGGCATCCTCGCCGCGGACGAGAGCACCAGCACCATCAAGCGGCGATTCGATGCGATCGGCGTCGAGAACACCGAGGACAACCGCCGCGCGTACCGCGAGCTGCTGTTCCGCACGCCACGAATCGGCGAATACATCAGCGGCGTGATCCTGTACGACGAAACGATCCGCCAGAAGGCCGCCGATGGCACAACGCTGGTGAAGATCCTGAAGGACCAGGGTGTCGAGCCGGGCATCAAGGTCGACCTCGGCGCGAAGCCGCTTCCGTTCTGTCCCGGCGAGGTCATCACTGAGGGTCTCGACGGACTGCGCGAGCGGCTCGCCGAATACAAGGGCCTCGGTGCGGTCTTCAGCAAGTGGCGCGCGGTCATCACGATCGGCGATGAGATCCCATCCGACACCTGCACCCGCGTCAACGCGCACGCCCTTGCGCGCTACGCCGCGCTCAGCCAGGAGGCCGGGATCGTGCCGATCGTCGAGCCCGAGGTCCTCATGGATGGCGCGCACTCGATCGAGCGGTGCAACGAGGTCACGATCAAGACGCTGCGGACGGTGTTCCTGGCGCTTGCCGCGCAACGCGTGCGGCTCGACGGGATGCTGCTCAAGCCGAACATGGTCCTCTCGGGGAAGGAAGCGTCGCAGCGCGCGCCGGCCGATGAGGTCGCGCGCTACACGGTGGAGTGCTTCCGGCAGACGGTCCCCGCCGCCGTGCCCGGCATCGTCTTCCTCTCTGGCGGCCAGTCCGACGACGAGGCGACGGCGAACCTCGACGCGATCAACCGCTACGCGGCGAAGGTCCGCGCGCCGTGGACGCTGTCGTTCTCATACGGGCGTGGTCTTCAGGCGGCGCCGCAAAAGGCGTGGTCCGGAAAGTCCGCGAACGTGACCGCGGCGCAGCGCGCGTTCGAGCACCGCGCGAAGCTCACGTCCGCCGCGCAGCTCGGCAAGTACACGCCTGCGATGGAGAAGGAGACCGTCTCCGCCTAGCCGCGAGACTCTCTTCGCCTAGGCGCGACCCTTACGCGTGCGCCGCCTCGTACACAGTCGGCGGAGCAGCGCGTCCGCTCTGCGGGATCCGCGACACGAGCGACACCGCGATGAAGCCCATGACCGCCGCGCTCACGAACATGAGGTGGTAGTCGCCGAGCAGCACGCGGAAGAAGCCACCCGCGTACGCCGCGAGCGCCGCGCCGACCATGTGCGAGAACCAGATCCACCCGTACAGCGTGCCCACCGAGGCACGACCGAAGATCGTCGCGGTGAGGTTGACGGTTGGTGGGACGGTCGCGATCCAATCGAGTCCGTAGACGACCGCGAAGATGAGCAGACCCTGCATCTCGTAGATGAGCGGCAACGCGAGCAGCGAGAGCGCGCGGAAGCCGTAGTAGGCCGCGAGCAGCTTGCGATTGTCGTAGCGGTCCGTGAGCCAACCCGATGCGAGCGTGCCGACGATGTTCAGCGCGCCGAGCAGAGCGACGGCGCTCGCGGCGGCGACCTCCGTGAATCCGTGCTCCACCGCGTGCGGGATGAGATGCGTTCCGATGAGACCGTTGGAGGTGTAGCCGCACACGAAGAAGCTCCCGGCGAGCAGCCAGAACTCACGGCGCCGCAGCGCCTCGCGCAGCGGCGTGCGGCGCGCATCGTCGGCCTTCTCCGCGGCCGACAGTGCCGCGCCCTCGCCGACCGCGCGCTGCCCGACGTCGCTCGGACGATCGCGCATGAAGAGGACGAGCGGAACCACCGCGATCGCGGCGGCGCCCAGCAGTAACGCAATCCCGGCGCGCCAACCGAACGTAACAGTGAGTGCCGCCATCGCGGGAATGAACACGAGCTGGCCGGCGGAAGTCGCGCCCCCGAAGAGCCCGACGATCAGACCGCGGTGCGTGCGGAACCACCGCTGCGCGATCGCTGCGCTTGCGACCTGACCGGCCGCGCCGGTGCCGAGGCCGATCACGATGCCCCACACGAGGTACAGGTGCCAGATCTCGCGCATGTTGATCATGGCGAAGAGACCGGCGCTGATCAGAAGGATGCCGCCGGTCAGAAGTCGCCGCGGCCCGAAGCGCTCGAGCAGCCAGCCACCGAGCGGTCCGCCGAGGCCGAACGCGAGCAGAGACACGCCGACCGCGAGCGAGATCGCGGCGCGATCCCAGCCGAACTCCTGCTCGAGCGGAACGATGATGACGCCGGGCGCCGCGCGCACCGCTTGCGCCGCCATCAGCGTCGCGAGCGTCACGGCGACAACGACCCATGCGTAGTGGAAGCGGCGGATCGGCATCGGCAGTTCGAGTCTAGGGAAAGA
>DATEZK010000458.1:0-4430 GCA_035255665.1 Candidatus Limnocylindria bacterium | reverse complement strand
TCGCGCGCCGTGGCCATCCGGTCACGCTGTACGAAAGATGGCCCGACGTCTCGGGCCAGGCGAGCGCGTTCGACCTGGGTAGCGGCGTGTGGATCGACCGCTACTACCACCACCTGTTCCAGAGCGACAGCGACATGATCGCGCTGCACGACGAGCTGCTCCCCGGCGAACTCGAGTGGCACACATCGTCGGTGGGGATCTGGGCGCGCGGCCGGGTATGGCCGTTCGTGAGCCCGCTCGATTTGCTCCGCTACCGCCCGTTGCCGCTGGTGGACCGGTTACGCCTGGGCTATTCGGTGCTGCGGCTGACAGCGCGGACCGACTGGGAGCGCATGGACGACATCGGCGCGCTCGACTGGCTGCGCAAGGCGTCGGGCGACCGCGCGCTCGAATCGGTGTGGACGCCGCTGATGCTCGGGAAATTCGGCGCCGACAGCGAACGCGTGCCGCTCGCGTGGCTCTGGTCGAAGTTCCGGCTGCGCCGCAAGCTCCGGGGCAGCGGCGCGACGAAAGAGCAGCTCGGTTACCCGCGCGGATCGTTCCGCGCGATCTGTCAGGCGCTCGCCGCCGAGATCCGCAAGCATGGCGGCGAGATCGTCGTCGACCGTGAGGTCCTGCGCGTCACTGAGGACGGCTCGAACGAACGTGGCGAACCCACGTATGTACTGCAGTGCGCCGGTCCTGGTGCATACCGAAAGCCCGCCGGAGAGGCGGCCATCGAGCCCGCGCTCGAAGCGCGCGCGGATGCGGTGTTGTTCACGACACCGACGTTCATCACGCGCCGCATCGCCGACTGGCCCGCCGATTACGCGCGGCGCCTCGACGACTGGACGTACGAGACCGCGGTCGTCCTGCTCCTCGAGCTGAAGCGTGCCTTCAGCCCCACCTACTGGACGAACATCGCCGATACCAAGGTGCCGTTCCTCGGCCTCGTCGAGCACACCAATCTCGTTCCGCCGGACCGCTACCCCGCGCGCTACCTCTACGTATCGAACTACGTGGCCGGCGGCCATCCCCTCACGCGCATGAACACCGAGCAGCTGCTGGCGCACTACCTCGCAGCGCTGGGCCAGATGAACCCGCGCTTCGATCGGAATGACGTCCTGCGGTACTGGTCGTTCCGTGAGGAGGCGGCCCAACCGGTCCCACGCATCGGCAACCGCCACCGGATCCTGCCCTTCGCGTCTCCGCGACGCGGCCTCTATCTGGGGAACACGACGCAGATCTATCCCGAGGATCGCGGCACGAACTACAGCGCGCGGCTCGGGCGCGAGGTCGCGGAGAAGATCGCCGCCGACGGCTAACATCGCGCCTCTGAAGCTCGCCGTCATCTTCTCCCCCGCCGCCGGCCATCCGTACGCGGAGCTGCGCGACTTCGCGCGTGAGGCGGAGCGCGTTGGCGTCGAATCGTTCTGGGTGAGCGATCACTTCTTCGGCGGGCCCGTCGGCGTGCCCGATCGGGACTGCCTCGAGGCGTTCACGCTGCTCGCCGCGCTCGCGCGCGAGACGACGCGCATCCGCCTCGGCGTGCTCGTCGCCGCGGCGCAATACCGGAACCCGGCGCTGCTCGCAAAGATCGTCGCGGGCATCGACCAGATGTCGGATGGGCGTTTCGAGTTCGGCATCGGCGCCGGCTGGAAAGCCGAGGAGTATCGCGCGTACGGGTACGAGTTCCCGCCAGCGGGGGCGCGCGTCGAACAGCTGAAGGACACGCTCGAGATCTGCCGGCGCCTTTGGACCAGCGATCGCGCGACCTATCACGGCAAGCACTACCGCATCGACGACGCGGTGTGCGCGCCCAAGCCCGCGCAGCGTCCGCATCCACCCATCTGGGTCGGCGGCAGCGGCCCGCGCGTGATGCGCCTCGCCGCGCGTTACGCGGACGGCTTCGACCTCGGACGCCGCGGACCGGCGGGTGCGCCGCTCAGCGCAGAGGAGATGACCGCGGCGCTCGCGGAAGTGCGGAAGGTCTGCGACGACGCGAAGCGCGAGCGGCCGATCTCGCTCTCGCACTGGGTCGGCGCGGAGCTGGGCGCCGACGACGACTCACGGCAGCAGCTGCTCGAGCGGATCCGCGGCTATGAGCGCGCCGGTCTCGATCGACTGCTCCTCGCGTTCCCCCGGGATCGCGCCGGCGACATGATCAGCCGGCTGGGCGAAGGGATGCCGGCGCAGGTCTAGCCCGTTCGTGGGCCGTGACCGTGCGATACGACTCGACGCGACGGCTCGCTAGCTGCGCCTTTGCGCGTGTTCGCGGATCGCCGCTTTCGCAGGCACGCTCGATCTCTTTCCATACGGGACGAGCCACGTGCCGGTCTGTCCTGAAGAGCGATGCCAGCGCGTCACGCTGCTCGCGGGCGTCGTTCGACGCGAGCATTTCGATGATGGTCGGGACATCGTTCCGCACGGGCTTCGGGTATTTGATACTCCCGCCCTTCCAAAGCCAACCGTGACGTCGCTCCACTCCGCCTGCGCCGATCGCGAGCAAGAGCTCTGCGGCCTGCGTGTCGATGCGAGCGCGCTCGTGCAGTGATTTGAGCGCGTGGTGCGCGCCGTCGCGCACCTCAGGGACGTGATGGGTCCTGGAGATCCGAACCATCGTGCCCCACACCTCGACGTCTCGGCAGATGTTCCGGCATGGACAGAGGAGCCGGAGCACGGTGAGCTGGATCTGACGACCAGCGCGCCCGCTTAAACGCGCAAGGATCTCGTCTTTGCTCGGCAGCGGTTCGTCGTCCACGTAGCAGAGAGGCTCCATGGATCGCATTCTCGCACTGGTCAACGCGGGCGGAGAGCTAGGCGGTCGGCGGCGCGGCCGGATCACGAAAGCTCACATGAGGGCCGTCACCGATCGCGAAGCGCAGCTCGCGTCCGTCGCGCAGCTTGATCCAAGCCTCGCCCTTTCCGTGGGCCAGGCGACCAAGCCACGCGCGCGCACCTTCGGGGTTCGGGCCAAACGAGACGACGTCGCTCTCGGCGACCGTGAGCGTGCGAGGTTCGTCGCCGAGCGTGATGTCGGCGCCGGCCGGTGTGAGGCGGATCCGTTTCAGCTCGCCGCGCTGGAAGCCGAGCACGTTCTCATCGGCGAAGCGGATCACCCAGCGGCCTTGATCCGACGCCGATACCGCGCCGAGCCACGCGCGAAATCCGCCGATCTCGGGCCCGTACGAGACGACCTCGTCGAGCTCGACCTCGATCGGGTCGCCCGCGGGAAAACGGAGCCGGGCGCGAGTCACACGATGAACGCTAGAGCGTGCGACACTTTGAAGTCTCTTGAGCACTCCCGAGGCGTACCGGGTTGAGCCCGTGAACGCCCCTCCGTCGGACGACCCGCCTTTCTCGTGGCGCGCCATCCTCGAGATCGTGCAGGCGCTCGCCCTTGCGGTGATCATCTCCGTCGTCCTGAACCTGTTCGTGGTCCAGGTCACGGAAGTGCGCCAGCGGAGCATGGAACCGACGCTGCTCCAGAACGACCGCGTGCTGGTGAGCAAGGTCGACTACCGCTTCGTCACGCCGGCGCCCGGTGACATCGTCGTGTTCAACCCGACGATCGACACGCAGATCCCGTACGTGAAGCGCATCGTCGCGGTCGCCGGCGAGACCGTCGAGCTTCGCGATGGGAACCTGTGGGTCAACGGACGACTGCGCTTCTTCCCGCAGACGCGAGGCACCACGATGCCGCAGATCCCGGACATCAAGTACCCCTACAAGGTGCCGGACGGCCACTTCTTCACGCTCGGCGACAACCGCCAGTCGTCACAGGACTCGCGGACGTTCGGCGCGCAGCCGTATAACCGCATCATCGGCAAGGTGATCCTGCGGTTCTGGCCGCCGGACCGCCTCATGTTCTTCGACTGGTGATCTAGCCGATCGGGCTTCCGAGCTCGGCATCGGCGTCGGGCTTGAGCAGCACGACACGACCGTCGGCTTCCACCGCGCCCAGCGTCAGGACCTCCGACTCGAACGTCGCGATCCGTCGCGGCGGGAAGTTCGTGACGCACACGACGAGCCGTCCGACAAGATCGTCCTTCTCGTACCACCGACGAACCGCCGCCGACGACCGGCGTGTGCCGTGCGGGCCGAAGTCGATGATCAGCTTGTAGCTGGGGTTGCGCGCCTCCGGGAAGTCCTCGACCGCGAGGACGCGCCCGACGCGCATCTCGATCTTCTGGAAGTCGTCCATCGTCGCCACGTCCGTATCATCGGATGAATGAGTGATGTCTTCCACCGAGCCACCGACTGGGAGATCGTCGCCCCGGCGCGCGTCCTCCGCGTGACGTGGGACGATGGCAACGTGAGCGAATACCCGTGGGAGCCGCTGCGCCGCGCCTGCATGTGCGCGTACTGTCATGGGGAAGGCGCGTATCAGGGTGAGGTGAACGAGGACACGCGCTTCACAGAGGAGCAGACCACGTTGAAGGAGGTCTTTC
>DATEZK010000457.1:0-9057 GCA_035255665.1 Candidatus Limnocylindria bacterium | reverse complement strand
TCGGGATCCTTGAACCACGCGACACGCGTGCCGTCGGCAGCGGTCCACACGCCGGACTTGTCCTGTCCCGGCATCCCGAACGTCTCGAAGCGCACGCCTTCGGCACGCAGACGTTCCATCGTTGCCTCGATGTCGGAGACGCTCCAGCCCAGCACGGTGTACTGCGGCGGTGTGACGCTCGTGACCTTCTGCACGCGCACAGTCGTGTCACCAGACTCGAAGACCAGTGCGTAGGGTTCGTCGCCGACGAGGTGTAGCCCGAGCACGTCGCCGTAGAAAGCACGGGCGCGCGCCGCATCCGCGGTCGCGACGAACGCCATCACTTTGCTTGCGCCGAGCACCGACGCCCTCGTTGTTAGCGGCGCGTGGTCACAGTGGCGGACGGCGTGCGAGCGCGTCCGCCAGCTCGTCTGCACTGCGCAGGCGTCGACTCAGCGTGCGGAGAAGGGCAGCCGCGACCTGCGGGTACTGCATGACGACGACAGCCATGACGGTGGCGTGGATCTCGAGCGTCCCGGTGTCCTCGCTCGCGGTCACGGTCGCCGAGCGCGGTCCGCCATCGAGCAGACCCATCTCACCGATCACGTCGCCGGGGCCGAGCTCGGCCAGAACGAGCGGTGCCTCGCCAGCCTGGTCACGCTCCACGCGAACCCGACCGCGCGTGATCACGTGGAGCGCGTCGCTCACGTCGCCCTGTCTCATGATCACTTCGCCGGCCGCGAAGTGCTTCGGGCGCCCACGTTCCGCGAGCATCTGGAGACCGGGCTCCGGCAGCTCTTTGAACAGCGCCACCCCGTCCAGCGGCGACTTCATCGACCTATCATCCTCCCATGAAGACGCGCCTCCTCGCGGCGGATTCGCCGGGGGCAGTGGAGGAGGCGGCGGCCGCACTCTCCCGTGGCGAGCTCGTCGCCTTCCCGACCGACACCGTGTACGGTCTCGCGGCCGGGCACGACCACGTTCGCAAGCTGTACGTCGCGAAGGACCGGCCGAAGGAGAAGAGGATCCCGGTGCTGCTGTCGGATGCCTCCAACCTCGAAGCGAGCGCACAGGTCACGCCGGCCGCGCGCGCACTCGCCGAGCGCTTCTGGCCCGGTCCGCTGACGATCGTCCTCGTCGCGCCTCGCCGCGGAACGCTGGCGTTCCGCGTTCCCGACCATCCCCTTGCGCGGCGGCTTATCTCGGCGTTCGGTGGTGGCCTGCCCGTGACGAGCGCGAACCGTTCCGGTCAGCCCGATGCGCGGACCGCACAGGAGGTCATCGAGCAGCTGGACGGGCGCATCGCGCTCGTGCTGGACGGCGGCCCGACGACGGGCGGCCTGTCTTCGACGATCGTCGACTGCACGACGCCGGACGTGAAGGTCCTGCGGGTCGGCGCCATCTCGACCGAGGAGATCCGGAGCGCCATCGCGTCGGCGAAGGTCGCTTGAAGATCGGTGTCGCGGCGGACCATGCGGGTCAGACCCTCTTGGCCACGCTGGTGAAGCACCTGCGCGAGAACGGGCACGAGGTCAAGCAGTACGGGCCGGCGCCGGACCCGGAGGACGATTACCCGGTCATCGTCCGGGTCCTCGCCGAGGCGATCGCAAGTGGCGAGGTCGAGCGGGGGATCTTCACCTGCGGCTCGGGCATCGGCCCGGCCGTCGCCGCGAACAAGATCCCCGGAATTCGCGCGACCGTCGTCGACAACGAGTGGTCCGCGCGCGACGCGGTGGAGCACGTCGACGTGAATTTGCTCACCATGGGTGAGCGCGTGATCGGCGACGAGCTCGCGAAGAGCATCCTTGACGCGTATCTCGGCGCGAAGGTCCAGGGTGGACGCCACGAGCGTCGGCGCAAGCAGATCGACGCGATGGAGCCACGGAACAAGGTCACCGCAGATTCAACACACGGCATGCGGAGGGGTGTATGAGCCATCTAGAGCGCGAAGACCCGGAGATCTACGCGGCCATCGAGGGCGAGCGGCGCCGTCAGGTCGAGAAGATCGAACTCATCGCCTCCGAGAACTACACCAGCCCCGCGGTGATGGAGGCGGTCGGCAGCGTTCTCACGAACAAGTACGCCGAGGGCTACCCGGGCCGTCGTTACTACGGCGGCTGCGAGTGGGTCGACGTCGCCGAGTCACTCGCCATCGAACGCGCGAAGGCGCTGTTCGGCGCGGCCGCGGTCAACGTGCAGCCGCACGCCGGCGCACAGGCGAACATGGCGGCGTACGCGGCGGTGATGCAGCCGGGCGACACGATGCTCGGCCTCGCGCTCGACCAGGGCGGCCACCTCACGCACGGGTCGCCGGTCAACTTCTCCGCCAAGCTCTACAAGGTCGTCCCGTACCACGTGCGGCGCGAGGACGAGCTGATCGACTACGAAGAGATCGAGCGTCTCGCGAAGGAGAGCCGGCCCAAGGTCATCGTCGCCGGCGCGACCGCGTACCCGCGGTTCTTCGATTTCCCGCGTCTTCGCAAGATCGCGGACGATGTCGGCGCGCTGCTGATCGTCGACATGGCGCATTTCGCGGGACTCGTCGCGGCCGGGGAGCACCCCACGCCCGTGGGACACGCGCAGATCGTCACAACGACCACGCACAAGACGCTGCGCGGGCCGCGCGGCGGCATGATCCTCAGCGACGCCGAGTTCGAGAAGCCGATCAACAGCGCGGTGTTCCCCAACATCCAGGGCGGCCCGCTCATGCATGTCATCGCCGGAAAGGCCGTGATGCTGAAGGAGGCCGCGACGCCCGAGTTCAAGGAGTACGCGAAGCAGATCCGGAAGAACGCGACCACGCTCGCCGCGTCGCTCGCGAAGGCGGGGCTGCGCATCGTGTCCGGCGGGACCGATAACCACCTGATGCTCGTCGACGTCCGTCCGCTCGGTCTCACCGGTAAGAAGGCCGAGAAGGCGCTCGACGCCGTCGGCATCACGGTGAACAAGAACACGATCCCGTACGACCCCGAGAAGCCGGGAACCGCGTCGGGCATCCGCGTCGGCACGCCGGCCGTGACGACGCGCGGGATGCGCGAGGCCGAGATGGAGCGCATAGGCGAGCTCATAGCGCGCTCGCTCAACGCGAAGGGGGACGAGACGGTCGCTCAGGAGATCTCCGCCGAGGTGCTCGATCTCACGCGCCGCTTCCCGGTGCCGGGCATCACGCCGGACCGTGTGAGAGCCTGACCGACCAGCTGCACGTCTCGACGCACCCGCTGGTCCGCGAGAAGGTCACGCGCCTGCGCGACGAGCGGACCAAGCCGCAGCAGTTCCGCGCGCTCGTCGGCGAGCTGGCGACGCTCCTTCTCTACGAAGCCACCGCGGATCTTCCGGTCCAGGACGCGGACGTGAAGACGCCACTCGCGAACGCGAAAGGCGCGCGGCTCGCGGAGCCGGTCGGTCTGGTGCCGGTGCTCCGTGCGGGCATCGGCATGGTCGAGGCGGCGCTCGAGCTGATGCCGGAGGCGCAGGTCTGGCACATCGGACTCTTCCGCGACGAGCGCACGCTGCGCCCGATCGAGTACTACAACAAGCTTCCCTCGGAGGCCACCGTCGCGGTGTGTCTCGTTCTCGATCCGATGCTCGCGACCGGTGGGTCCGCCGTCGCGACGATCGACATCCTGAAGAAGTGGGGCGCGAAGCGCGTGAAGTACGTGGGCCTTATCGCCGCGCCCGAAGGGGTGCGCGCCCTAACGAGCGCGCACCCCGACGTTCCCATTCACGTCGCCGCTCTCGATGAGCGACTGAACGAGAAGGGTTACATCGTCCCGGGTCTTGGTGACGCGGGAGATCGCCAGTTCGGGACGCGTTAGCCGCAGCTCCCGCTGGGGTTCCAGTCCTTGAACATGCCGTCCGGGTTTTGCATCCAGATCCAGGCGTGGATCTCGTAGAAGGGCGGCAGGCCGTAGCGGTTGCCCGCCGGGATCAACGTGAGCGTCTCGCCGAACAGTGTCGGCGGCGCGGTGTTCCCAGCCGCGAGCCACGAGCCCTGGAAGACGACGTACTCGACGGCGACGAGTCGTAGCCTCCCGTTCGGCAGCTGCTGGTAGACGAGCACCTCGGGTGTCGCGGCGTCGACCGCGGCATCGCCCACGAGCGTGCCATTCACGTAATGGATCCCCATCACGCCGACGCCGGGATTCGCGATGCACGAGATGCCCGCGAGGTCCTCGAGCGGTCCGCCATACCCGGCACCCTGTGCGGTGGCGAGGTCGTGGAATCGCGCAGTGGCGCCCCGTGCGCGACTGAGGTCGTTCGTGGCCTCGGCGGCGGTGGTCGCGAGCAGCGTGACGACCGCTGCGAATGTGGCAGCGATGAATGCTTTCCGCATCTTGCGACCTCCTATGCGCCTTCGACGACCGGGAAGATCCGGTCGGCCACAAGCCCGTGCGCTTCCTGGTGGACCTTGATCGCGGCGTCGGCGTTCGGAGCGTCGGCGAGGCAGAACACCTTGCCGGCCTTCTCGTCGACCCAGTAGCGCAGGTACGTCACTCCGTACTTTTCCTGAACCTTCATGTCCGCCGCGTGCGCGCCTGCGACGTCTTTCGCGGTCGCGCCGTCCGGCAGCTTCTCGTGGACGTCCATGAACAACGGCATGTCTCGCTCCTTTCCGCGAGGCATCCGCCCCGCGATGGAGCGGTTCTAGGTGACGACCGTGTGGAGCGGCGTGTGGGAGGAGCGGAGCCGGAGCAGGCGTGCCGCGAGGTCCGGCATCGGCGCTGAAAGCGCCAGCTCGAGCCCGCGCTCGACGTGTGTCTGATCCGCGCCGCGCTCGAGCTCCGCGAGATCGGTGAGGATCTCCGCCTGCGCCTGACGCATCCCGCCGGGTCGAGCGGTCGCTACGGCAAGCGCCTCCGTGAGTAGCTCGGTGGCGTGCTGCGGGCGGCCCCGGCGATGCTCGATAGCCGCCAGCCCGCGCAGCGCCAATGCCTGCCAGTCCGGATCCCCGGTCTCGCGCGCGATCGCGAGCGCATGCGTGAATCGCTCGCCGGCGCCGTCGAGGTCGCCATCGGCGACGCGCGCCTCTCCGGCTTCGACGAGCGCGAACGAGAGCGGCCCGGGAACGCGACGCGTCGTCGCCCGCTCGACAGCGGAGTCAGCGGTCATGCGCGCCTCCCGGATGCGACCGGTGAGTCGGAGCACGCGGGCGAGGACGACGAGCGGGTACGGGATCTCGCCGAAGTGCGCGATCGCATCGCGTACGTTGTCCTCGGCAGCGTCATATTCGCAACGCGACGCGAGCACGACGGCGAGCGCGGACTTCGCCCACGCGGCGCGCTGCTCATCGTTGACCTCGGACGCGATCGAGAGGGCCCGCCGGAGCGCGGCGTCGGCCGCGCCGTACTGGCCTTCGAGCCACAGGAGGCGTCCGCGCTCGCATTCGACATCACCCAGGCGGGCTCGGTCGCCGAGTGCGTTGGCGATCACCATCGCGCGCTGGAGGAAGCCGAGCGATTCGCGCGGATCGCCGAAACTGCTCGCGGTGCGGATGTGCACCAGCATCACGAGCGCGTCCAGCTCGAGCGACTCGTCTCTCGCCGAGGCCGCCTCCTCCGCGACCCGCTGTGCGAGTTCCGACGCACCGGCGAAGTCACCGCCCGCGCCGCGAGTGTTCGCCAGCTCGAGCTTCGCACGACCGCGCACGTCGAATCCCACGACCGTCTCTGCCGTCCTCGTAGCGATCGGCGTGAGCGGATGCGAGATCGTCGCCGGTAGATCGACGTCGAGGTCGGCGCGAAAGAGGCCACGAACGTGTTCGATGTACGCGCGAGCGCGACCGAGATCGCTGCGTGCAACGTGGATGCCGACGATCAGCGCGTGCAGCTCCTCGTCATAGGGCTCCACGAGCAATCCGCGCTCGGCCAGCGCAAGCGCGCGGTCAGGATCCGTGCGCGCGACGAGCGTGGCCGTGGAGCGCAGCGCCTCGGTGATCGCCCCGGCGACCCGCGCGCGCTGCACGTCGAGCCAGCGGGCAAAGTCCGGGGTCTCGTCGAACTCCATTCCTTCCAGCAGCGGACCGCGCACGAGGTCCTCGACGTCCGATGTGTCCCAGCGACCGTCGAGCAGCTCGAGCGCATCGACGGTCACGTGCGTCCGCGGCTCGAACGCGAGCCTGGCGTCGCGCTCGACGATGTCTGCGCGGCCCGAAAGCGCCTTGCGCACTTGGCTGAGCGCCCAGCGCGCGGCACCACGAGGATCATCGGCATCCGACCACAGGCGGTCGACCAGCTCCCGGCGCGTCGGCGCTCGCGACTGCAACAGCACGTAGGCGAGCAGTGCCCAGGTCTTTCGTCCTTCAAGCCGGAGCGGGAGGTCGTCGATCTCCAGGACCGGCGGTCCCAGGAGTCGGACGCGCAACGACGCGGGCATCAGGTGCCCACCACCACACCGCCGTCGACGCTTAGCAAGGCTCCGTTGATGAAACTTGCCTCCTCCGACGCGAGGAAGAGATAGGCGTTCGCGACGTCGCGCGGCTCACCCATGCGACGCACCGGCGTGCGTTCGACCATGGACTTCAGGATCGCTTCAGGCATCTGTCGCACCATCTCCGTCGCGATGAAACCGGGCGCGACCGCGTTGACCGTGATGCCCTTCGGCCCGAGCTCGCGCGCCCAGACCTTCGTCAGGCCGATGACGCCGGCCTTCGTCGCCACGTAGTTCGACTGACCGAAGTTGCCGTAGAGGCCGACGACCGATGAAGCGCTCAGGATGCGCCCCCAGCCCTTCTTGATCATCACCGGCGCGACCGCCTGCCCGCAAAGGAACACGCCCTTGAGATTCACGGCGATGACCGCGTCGAACTGCGCCTCCTCCATGCGTCCGACGACCTCGCCGTCCTTGACCTTGACGAGCTGCGCGTCGCGGAGGATGCCGGCGTTGTTGACGAGGATGTCGATGCCGCCGAGCTTCGCGACGGTCGCGGCGACCGCCGCCTCCACGGCGCGCGCGTCGGTGACGTCGACGCGCTGATCGGCGCCGTCGCCGACGTCCCAGGTCACGACGGTGGCGCCCGCCTCACGGAACACGCGTGCGGTTTCGGCGCCGATGCCGCGCGCCCCGCCGGTGATCACAGCCACGCGGCCGCCAAGTCTCGTCATTTCTGGGTGCCTCCCCCCGTCATTCTGCTTGGTACGCCGTCTGCGGCTATCGTTCGGCGCTGTGACCGGCCTTCTCCTCGTCAGTTCCGCTCTTGTCGCATTCCTTCTTTCCGCCGCGATCACACCGCTCGTGGGCCGGCTTGCGGAACGACTGGGGATGCTCGACATGCCGGGCGGGCGTCGCATGCATCCGCGGCCGATCCCGAGGCCCGGTGGCCTGGCGATCGCGCTCGCCTTTGGTCTCACGATCTTCGCCTTCTGGGTGATCGACCGCGTCGCCGGTCATCCGTTCCTGATCCCGGAGGAAGTTCGCTCGTCGCGGTTCACGCTCACCGCGTTCGCCGCGCTGCTCGGGATGACGCTCGGCCTCATCGACGACGTGTTCGAGCTTCGCGCGCGCTGGCAGTTCCTCGGACTGCTCGTCGTCGCGGCCGTGATCGTTGCCGCAGGTCTGCGCATCGACTTCGTGGCCGATCCGTTCGGCGGGGGGCTTATCGAGATCGCCGGCATCGTCGCGATCGGGTTCACTGTCTTCTGGATCGTCGGCATGAACGTCGCGCTCAACTTCATCGACGGACTCGATGGTCTGGCGACTGGCGTCGCCGCGATCGCCGCGCTCACACTCGGCGCCCTCGCGCTGTTGCCGGCGGTGAACGAGCCGTTCGTTGCGTGGATGGCGTTCGCCCTCGCGGGCGCGACCGGTGGCTTCCTGCTGTTCAACTTCCATCCTGCGCGCCTCTTCCTTGGCACGACGGGCGTGACCTTCGTCGGGACGATGCTCGCCGTGCTGTCGATCTTCGGCACGGCGAAAGTGGCTGCGGCGCTGCTCGTGCTCGGCGTACCGATCATCGACACCTTCTATGTCATCGTGCGGCGCATGGCGCAGGGGCAGCCGCCGTTCGCGCCGGACCGCGGCCACTTCCACCACCGTCTGCTCGACATCGGTGTCTCGCACGCGCACGCGGTGCTGCTCATCTATGGCGTCACGATCGTGCTCGGGGTGCTCGCCTTCGTCACGAGCGGTCAGATTCAAGCCATTACCTTCATGGGCCTCGTGGTCCTATTCGGAGTGACCGTCGTCGCACTGGCGCAACGCGCGCCCAAAGCGAAAGAACTGGATCCGTCCCTGTACGCGGAGGAGGCCGATCGCTTCTAAGAAGGTCCTCATCGGCACGTGCTCGTGGACCGATCCGACCCTACTCGAGTCGGGTTGGTACCCGGAGAACATCGCGAAGAAGGCCGACGAGCGCCTCCGCTTCTACGCAGACCGCTTCCCGCTCGTGGAGAACGACGCGTCCTATTACGCGCTACCCGACCAGAAGCAGGCGCAGCTCTGGGCCGAACGGACGCCGAAGGATTTCACGATGAACTTCAAGGCCTTCGCGACGATCACGACGCATCCGACGGATCCGAAGCGCCTGCCGAAGGACCTGCGCGCGTCGCTGCCCGAGGACGTAGCGGCCAAGAAGCGCGTCTATCCAAAGGATCTGACGAAAGAGATCATCGACGAGATCCATGCGCGGTTCTGGGTGGCACTCGAGCCCCTGCGCAAAGCCGGGAAGCTCGGCGCGATCCTCCTCCAGTATCCCGACTGGTTCACGATCTCCTGGCGGAACAAAGCCGAGATCATCCGCGCGCGCGAGCTCCTTCCCGACGACCGGCTTGCTGTCGAGTTCCGCAACGCGCTGTGGATGGAGGAGCGCAACCGCGAAGAAACGCTCGCCTTCCTGCGCGACAACGGGCTCACATACGTCGCGGTCGACGAGCCGCAGGGCTTTCCGTCAAGCATTCCGCCGGTCGATGCGGTGACTGCCCCGCTTGCCGTCGTGCGCTTCCATGGCCGCAACGCCGAGAACTGGAAGAAACCGGGCCTGACCGCCGCCGAGCGCTTCGACTACTCCTATAAGAAGAGCGAGCTCGAGGAGTGGCTACCGAAGATCAGGCGGATGGAGGAGGCGTCCGAAGAGATCCATCTGCT
>DATEZK010000456.1:0-9759 GCA_035255665.1 Candidatus Limnocylindria bacterium | reverse complement strand
ACGGCGCGCGAAGCTGGCCAGCGGATAGAAACGCCCATCCTCGTCACAGAGCGACGGCACGGCGGCAGGGTCACTCGCGGGCTGTCCGCCAACGAGATCGAAATGCAGTCCGATCTCGAGGTCGGGCTCGGCCAGCCCCAGCGCGGCCGCCTCCTCGGCAGCCGGGAACGTCACGAGCAGCGATGTCGAGCGCACGACGCCCTGCCTATGGGCTTCGAGGATGCCGCGCGTCACGCCGGCGCTCAGGCCGAGATCATCGGCGGTCACAACGACGCTCAACGGTACCGGCCGAGCGCGTCGTTCACGCGGATACGGATGAGGTCTCGCATCATCCGCGGCGCCTGCGCGGCGAAATTGATGCTCGTCTCATTGTTCTGCACGAGCGCGAACGGGATCTCGCGGACGCGATATCGCGCTTTGCGCGCGAGGAAGAGGACCTCCGCGTCGAACGCGAAGCCGTGAAGGCGCTGGCGGAGGAAGAGATCCTTGGCGGCCTCGGCCGTATAGGCCTTGCCGCCGCATTGCGTGTCCTGCACGTCGGTCGGGACCAGCGCGTGGACGCAGGCACGGAACGCGCTGCCCATGAAGCGTCGCCACCACGGCCGCCACACGACCGAACCGGATACGTAACGCGACGCGATCGCGATGTCGGCGCCTTCGTCGATCGCGCGGACGAACTTGTCGATGATCTCGACCGGGATCGTGAGGTCCGCGTCGAGGAAGACGATCGGATCGCCCGTCGCGCTGCCCACGCCGGCGCGCACCGCCGAGCCCTTGCCGCGGTGCGGCAGCGGCAGGTAGCGATACGTGATCCCGCCCTGGGGCAGCGCCGCGACCGCGTCGGCGAACGCCTCGCCGGTGTGGTCGGTCGAGCCGTCGTCGGCGACGATGATCTCCGCGGTGGTCCCGCAGTCGTTGAAGTACTCCGCGCATGCGGCGAGGCTCGCCGCGATGCGGCGAGCCTCGTTATAGGCCGGAAGAACTAGGGAGAGCAGCGGCTACCTGCGAGGCGGACCGCTCCGCCGGAAGCCTCCCCCACCGCCACCACCGGGTCCACCGGGTCGGAATCCGCCTCGGTCACCGCCCTCGCGGTCGTTGAACCGAGCGCGTTCGGCGCGCTGCCGCTCCTCGAAGCCGTTGCCGTCCTCGTTCACGGCGCGCATCGAGAGGTTGACGCGGCCCTGGCGGTCGACCTCGGCCACCTTCACCTGGACCTTATCGCCGACCTTGACGACGTCCTCGATCCGATTGACTCGATCGTTCGAGATCTCGGAGATGCGCACCAGGCCTTCCTTGCCCGGGAGGTACTCGACGAACGCACCGATCGACATGATGCGCGTGACCTTGCCATCGAAGACCTCGCCAACCTCGGGCTCGCGGGTGAGTCCCTGGATCATCTGCTTGGCCTTCTCGCGGCCCTCGGCCTTGGCGCCGGTGATACGCACCGTGCCGTCGTCCTCGAGCTCGATCGCGGTGCCGGTCTCGCTCTGGATCGCGCGGATCATCTTGCCACCGGGGCCGATGACCTCGCGGATCTTGTCCGGGTGGATCTTGATCGTCTCGATGCGCGGCGCCCAGAACGACAGCTCCGGACGTGGCGCGCTGATCACGTCACGCATCGCGTTCAGGATGAACAGTCGAGCCTCGCGCGCCTGCGCGAACGCCTGGCGCATGACGTCGAGCGAGATGCCCTTGATCTTGATGTCCATCTGCAGCGCGGTGATGCCCTTGTCGGAGCCGCAGACCTTGAAGTCCATGTCGCCGTAGTGGTCCTCCAGCCCCTGGATGTCGGTGAGGATCGTGTACTTGCTGCCCGAGGTCACGAGGCCCATGGCGATGCCCGCGATCATCTCTTTGATCGGGACGCCCGCGTCCATGAGCGAGAGCGTGGAGCCGCAGGTGGACGCCATCGACGACGAGCCGTTCGACTCGAGCGTCTCGCTGACGACGCGGATCGTGTACGGGAACTCTTCCTTCGTTGGGAGGACCGGCATGAGGGCGCGCTCGGCGAGCGCGCCGTGGCCGATCTCGCGGCGGCCCGCGCCACGCATCATCCGCACTTCACCGACCGAGTACGGCGGGAAGTTGTAGTGGTGCATGTAGCGCTTGGTGTCCACCGGCGACAGCGTGTCGATGATCTGCTCGTCACCGGTCGGGCCGAGCGTCGTGACGGACAGGACCTGCGTCTGCCCGCGCGTGAAGAGACCGGATCCGTGCGTGCGCGGGAGGACACCGACCTCGATCGAGAGCGGCCGGATCGTCTTGGTGTCACGACCGTCGGGCCGCATGTTCTCCTCGGTGACCGCGCGCCGGAACTCCTCTTCGAGGATCTCCTCGTACGCCGCCGCGACCTCTTCGGCGAGGACGAGGCTCCCCTCCTTGACGAACTGCGTGACCGCTTCGGCCTTGAGCAGGTCGAGGCCGCTCTCGCGCTGAGCCTTGTCCGGATTGCGCAGCTTGGCTCGGATGCGCTCCTTCAGGAACGCGACGACAGGCGCGAGCTTCTCGGTCGTGTCGGGGAGCGGCGCGATGGGGAGCTTGGGCTTGCCGACGGCGCGGCGCAGCTCTTCCTGCGCATCGCACAGCTCGCGAATGCCCTCCTGCGCGAGCGCGAGAGCCTCCACCAGGAAGTCCTCGGTGACCTGTCGGGCGCCGGCCTCGATCATCATGATCGAGTCGCGCGTCCCGGCGACGACGAGGTCGAGATCGCTCTCGATCATCTGCTCGATGGTCGGGTTGAGCGTGAGCTTGCCGCCCACTGTCCCGACGCGAACGCAGCCGATCGGCCCTTCGAAGGGCGCGTCCGAGATGGTCAGCGCGGCGGACGCCGCGTTGACGACGAGCACGTCGTAGTCGTTCTCCTGGTCGGCTGACCAGGCCGACGCGACGATCTGCACGTCGTTCTTGAACCCCTTGGGAAAGAGCGGGCGGATGGGCCGGTCGGTGAGCCGTGCGGTGAGGATGCCCTCCTCGGAGGGTCGGCCCTCACGGCGCGGGAACGAACCGGGGATCTTGCCCGCGGCGTACAGGCGCTCTTCGAAGTCGACTGTGAGCGGGAAGAAGTCGATACCTGGCCGGATGGTCTTCGCGACCGTGGCTGCGGCGAACACGATGGTGTCGCCGTACCGCACCGTGACGGCACCGCCCGCCTGTTTGGCGTACTTGCCTGTTTCGAAGACGAGCGGCTTTCCGTTGATGGTGGCTTGGGCTTGCGTGACTGGCATGTGTTGTTTGGGGTGTCGCCTCTAAGAAAAGACCCAGGGAACTCCCTGGGTCATCCGCGCTCTCGCGGCCTCGCTAACGCCGCAGTCCGAGTCGCCCGATGATCGCCTGATATCGCTCGGGTGACTTTTGGTGCAGGTAAGCGAGGAGCCGCCGCCGCTGTCCGACCATCTGGAGCAGGCCGCGCCGACTGGAATTGTCGTGGCGGGCCGCGCGTAGGTGTTCGGTCAGATGCTTGATGCGCTGCGTGAGGACCGCGATCTGGACCTCCGGCGAACCGGTGTCTTTGTCGTCGCGCCGATAGGTCTCAATGACCTCACGCTTGGATGTCGTCGTTGCGGGCGGCACCCACTGTCCTTTCTCTGATCCGTAGATCTTGTTTTGTTGTTCGAAAGTGTATCCGATGAGGTGACCGACCGTCACGAATGGGGCCGGTCTCGTAGTGCGGCCCGTGTGGCTTCGACATCGCGAGCGATCTGCTCGGTCAGCTCTTCGGCGCTCGCGAAGCGAAGCTCGTCGCGCAGTCGCTTCACGAATGCGGCCTCGATCGTGTCGCCGTACACGTCGCCTTTCCAGTCCAACAGAAAGGCCTCGAGCGTTCGGTCCCCACCGCCGAAGGTCGGTCGCACACCGAGGCTCGCCGCGGCCGCGACCTCTTCGTCGCGCACGCGCACCGTCATCGCGTAGATGCCGTCGCGCGGCAGAAGACGGTGCGGTGGAACGGACAGGTTGATCGTCGGGAACCCCAATGCCCTCCCGCGCTTGTCGCCATGCACGACCGTACCTCTCACGCTGTACGGACGGCCGAGGAGGCGGGCCGCACCGGTCACGTCGCCGGCGAGCAGCGCGTTGCGGATGCGGGTCGAGCTCACCACTTCCCCGCCCTCCGTCACCGGTCTCGCGACGACCACCTCGAAGCCATGCTTGGCCCCAGCCGCCGCGAGCGTACGCACGTTGCCGCCGCGGTCGTGCCCGAACTGGAAGTCCTCGCCGACGAAGACGCGACGCACCTCGCCCGCGCCGACGAGGCGTCGCAAGAACTCGTCCGCGGCCAGTGCCGCGAACTCCTTGGTGAAGTGGAAGACGACGACCTCGTCCGCACCGGCGGCGTGCAGCAGACGCACGCGGTCGCCCACGTCGGAGAGCGCTGACGGAGGGGCGCCAGGAGCGAGGGCCTGGATCGGAAGTGGGTCGAACGTCGCGGCGAGAGCTCTACCTCCGAGCTGTCTTGCGCCTTCGGCCGTCTGCCGGATCAGCGTCTGATGGCCGATGTGCACCCCGTCGAAGACGCCGATCGCGATCGACAGCGGGCCGCGTGGCCAGTCCGCGAAGTCATGCAGGACGCTCACGCGAGAAAACTAGTCGACAGCGCTCCCGGCGGGCGCGGGCAGCGGCTCACCCGCGAGTGTCGCGACGGGGTCGCCTGCGAGCTCGCCGGTGCTCGCGGGAACCTCGGCTGCCGGGATCGCGACCTGTGCGCGCGCCGCTACCGCTGCCGCCGCGACGGCACGCTGCGCACGTGCGAGGCGGCTGCGCGTGATGCGCTTCTTCGCGGGCGCGGACTCGGCTCGGAGGAACAGCACCGGCGTGGCGACGGCCAGGATGTAGCCGAGGTAGTTCCCCTGGAAGTAGCGGCCGAAGAAGAGGAATGCCAGGAGCGTCAGCGCGTACCCGGTGAGCAGCGTCGCGAGCGTCGGTCGGTTCCACAGCTTCCACAGCCACCACAGCGCGATCGGCGTCGCTACGGCGACCTCGATCACGGCGAATGGGAAGTCGGCCTGTGGGAACGAAATGACGCCGAGCGCGAGCAGAAGCGCGGAGAAGCCCATGCCGGAGATCGGGTACGTCCAGGCCGCGCCGCCGGCGTTGTAGTTGACGACATCGTCGTAGAACGCGGCGAAGTCGTTGATCAGGAACGGCAGGAACGTGACGGCGAGGAAGAGCGTCGCCGGCCACAGGGGGCGCCAGAGCGCGTCCCACGCTTCGCGCACGGTCCGTGGCCGCCGGGTCGCGACCAGCCACACCGCGATGAACGGCATGATGAAGACGGCGTGTAGCTTCACCGCCGCGGCGACGGCGATCGCCAGCGGGCCCAGTGTCCGACGATCGCGCTGAAGCAACACGAGGCCCGCGAACAGGAACAGCAGCACGAAGAAGTCGTTCCGACCCTCGACAACGAACGGGAAGAGCTGTGGGTTCAATCCGATTAGTGCGACGAGGGCGAGGCGGTAGTCGATGCGCCGCGCGAGGAGCGGCACGACCGCGAGGGTCGCGACGTACGCCGGTGCGTAGAGGTAGCGCTGGTCCCAGAACAGCCCCACCTTGTCGAAGAGCCACACGAACGGTGTCGTGACGAGGACCAGGAACGGGAAGTACGTGAGGTGATAGAGCGCGGGATTGTTGACCATCGGCCAGTAGTACAGAGGCGTGTCGAGATAGTCGGCGACGTACGGGTTCTGCCCGAGCAGGAGCTTGCGTGCGGCCCACTCGACCATCAGCGCGCCGTCATGGATGTACGTGTACGGCTTTCCCGTCTCGCGCAGCACGATCGACGCGAGCGTCGGTACCAGAACGAACGCCGCGACGATCGACGCGACATGCCACGCACGCTGACGCGGTGTGAACGCTGCGCGCGAGCGGTGATCGCGCAGTGCGTACGCGAACGGCAGCACGCCGCACGCGATGAGGAACAGGACGTCGGCGCCGAACGGGAAGAGCTGCCAGAGCGGCACGTCACGCGTCGCCGCCACGGTCGTGTGGTTCGCGAACAGCAGCAGCCAGTTCGCTGTGCCGACAGCGCTTACGACCTTCGCGTCGAGCGACAGGTCGCGCCAGGCCTGGAGCGCGGCGAGCGTGAAACGCTCAGCGGCCTTGATCACGTGCGTCCCCCTGCACCGACGATTTTAACGGGGGACTCTTCGAGATAGCGACGCGGCAGTGCGAGGGTGGAGTCATCCATCACGCGCAGCCGCGCGACAGCGGCGTCGCGCCCCGCCGTGCGAAGCGCCTCGATCCCGATCGCGTCCGCGACGTCGAGGGCACCGATCGCGAGCCGACGCAGCGCGGCGAGATGCGCCGCCGAACCCAGCGCTCGTCCAAGATCGCGCGCGATCGACCGCACGTACGTGCCGCTGCCACACACGATGAGGAGGCGCGCGTCGGGAGGATTCCAGTCGGTCATCTCGAGTCGATGCACCTGCACCTCACGCGCCGCCAGCTCGACGGTCTCTCCACTGCGTGCCCGTGAGTACGCCGTGCGACCACCCACCTTTACCGCTGCGTATGCGGGCGGGATCTGCTGTATCGCGCCCCGCAGTGGAGCAAGCGAGGCCTCGATGTCGCGCGCACCGGAGGGCGCCGCCGCGCTGCGTGTCGTCTCGCCCTCTCGGTCGTCGGTCGCCGTCTCGCTACCAAAGCGCACAAGCGCGTCGTAGACCTTCGGCGCGGTGTGAAGGCGTTCCGTCTCGCGTGTCGTCGCGCCGACGAGCAGCGCGAGGAGACCGGTCGCTAACGGATCGAGAGTTCCGCCATGACCGACGCGCCGGACGCCGAGAACGCCGCGCGCCACCGCGACGACGTCATGCGAGGTCCAGCCCTCGGGCTTATCGATCGCGAGGATTCCGGAGTTCAGGCGATCCCTTCAGCGACCGGCGGCGCGGTCCGCGCGGCTGCGAGCGCCTCGCGTGCCGCGCTGAGCACGGCCTCGCGCACCTGGGCGAGGTCGCCGCTGATGAGCGCACCCGCCGCGCGCACGTGGCCGCCGCCGCCGAAGCGCGCCATGACGGCCGACGCGTCGACCGAAGGCGCCCACGCCGACGTGCGACAGGAAACCTTGACCGCCCCGGCGTCGTGCTCGTTGAACAGCAGCGCGACGCGCATCCCATTCGCGCGTGCGATCTGCTCAACGAGCCCCGAGATGTCCTCGTCCTTGGCTTCGGCGTTCGCGAAGTCCTCGCGGGTGACGTCGGTCCAGACGAGCTGTCCGTCCGACTCGCGGCGCATTTTCGCGAATGCGAAGCCCCACAGCTGGAGCGCCTGGAAGCGCTTGTTGCGGAACACGTTGTAGGTGATCGCCTGAAGGTCGGCGCCCGCCTCGCGCAGCCTCGCGGCCCGCTCAAGGGCGCGCGCATCCGTCGACGGGAACTGGAACGAGCCGGTGTCGGTCATGATGCCGACGAGCGCCGCGGTCGCCATGTCGCTGGTCCACGTCACCCCGAGCGCGTCGATCACACGCGACACGAGCTCGGCGGTCGCGGCGGAGGAGACGTCGACCAGGTTCACCGAGCCGAATCGATCATTCGAGGCGTGGTGATCGATGTTCACGAGCGTCGGGCCGGCCGGTAAAGCGAACTTCGCGCGCTCGGCCGAGCCGAAGTCGACCGTGACGATCAGATCGGCGCTGGCGGACGGCGGGTCGGTCGTGTAGCGGTCGGCCCACACCAGGAATCGCGCGTGCTCGGGCACCGGGTCGGCGCAGTGCAGCGTCACCCGCTTGCCGAGAGCGTCGAGCGCGAGGCCGAGCGCGATCCCGGAGCCGATCGTGTCCGGGTCGGGGTCGCGATGCGAGACGATCGCGACGGTCTTCGCGCCACGCAGCGTATCCACGAGCTCTTTCACGATCGTCCCTCGCGTTCCCGCGCCTCGCGCAGCAGCGTCGAGATGCGCGCCGCGCGCTCCGCGGTCTGGTCGGACACGAAGGTGAGATCCGGCACGTAGCGAAGCTCGGTCCGCGCCCCGATCTCGTGTCGCAGGTAGGGACGCGCCTCGTTGAGGGCGGTCATCGTGGACTTCACCTGTTCCGCGTCGCCGAGGACGCTGACGTGGACCTTCGCCGAGCGCAGGTCGGAGGTGATCTCGACGCCGGTCACCGTCGCGAACGCGATGCGCGGATCGCGAAGCTCCTCGCTGATGATCATGCCAAGCTCGCGTTGGAGCAGCGCGTTGACGCGATCCGCTCGCTTGTACGCCATGAGCCGATTACCTCGGCTTTGGCTGGACGGTGTACGCCTCGATGACGTCGCCGACCTGGATGTCGTTCGTGTTGAGCGTGATGCCGCACTCGAGACCCGCGGCGACCTCGCGCACGTCGTCCTTCACACGGCGCAGCGACTCGATGTGTCCGTCGTGCACGACCTCGCCGCCGCGCAGCAGCCGCGCCTGCACACCGCGGCGCATGACGCCGTCCAGCACGCCGCAGCCGGCGATGGTGGTCTTGCCGGCGGTGAAGATCTGTCGGACCTCGGCGTGGCCGATGACGGTCTCGACCATCACCGGCTCGAGCATCCCGGTCAGCGCCTTCTGGACGTCGTCGAGCAGCTCGTAGATGACCTTGTACATGCGTACGTCGACGTTGGTCTGATCGGCGACGCGCTTCGCCGGCGCCTCCATCTTCGTGTTGAAGCCGATGACCACCGCGCCGGACGCCGCCGCGAGCGTGAGGTCCGACTCGGTGATGTCGCCGACGGCATCGTGGATGACCTGCAGGCCGACCTCTTCCTGCGGGATCTTCGCCAGCGCGCCCTTGATCGCCTCGAGTGAGCCCTGCACGTCGGCCTTGAGGACCAGCTTGAGCTCCTTGGCCTTGCCTTCCTTCACCTGCGCGAACATCTCGTCGAGCGTCGCGGGCTTCTCCGCGGCGCCGGCTCCCGCGCGCTCGCGCGCGTTCGCCGCGACAAGAGCCTTGGCCATCTTCTCGTCCGCGACCGCGCGGAAGATGTCGCCGGCCTCCGGCA
This sequence comes from Candidatus Limnocylindria bacterium, assembly GCA_035255665.1. GTDB lineage: Bacteria > Chloroflexota > Limnocylindria > P2-11E > P2-11E > CF-39. The sequence goes on along the minus strand of DATEZK010000456.1, from coordinate 805 downwards.
CGCCGGGCAGGCCGAGGATCTCGACCGGGCGAGACGGCTCGGCGCGGCCGACGACCTTGCCCTTGTCGTCGGTCATCGCGCGAATACGTCCGTAAGTGATCCCGGCGACGACGAGATCGCCGCGCTCAAGCGTGCCGGTCTGCACGAGCACCGTTGCGACCGGCCCGCGCTTGGTATCGAGGTGCGCCTCGACGACGCGACCGCCGGCGGGACGATCGGGGTTGGCCGTCAGCTCCTCGACGTCCGCGACGAGGAGAACCGTTTCCAGCAGATCCTCGATACCCATCTTGCTGCGTGCCGACACCTCGACGAGCGGGGTGTCGCCGCCGTAATCCTCGATCGTGACGCCGTGCTCGGCGAGCTGCGCCTTGACCTGATCGGGATTCGCGTCGGCCTTGTCCATCTTGTTGAGCGCGACGACGATCGGTACCGCCGCCGCCTTCACGTGCGCGATGGCCTCGATCGTCTGCGGCTGCACTCCGTCGTCAGCTGCTACGACAAGCACAGCGACGTCGGTGATCTGCGCGCCGCGCGCGCGCATCGCGGTGAACGCCTCGTGACCAGGCGTGTCGAGGAACGTGACCTTGCGGTCCTTGTACTCGATCTGGTACGCGCCGATGTGCTGCGTGATCCCGCCAGCCTCGCGGGCGGTCACGTTGGTGGTGCGGATGGCGTCGAGGAGGCTCGTCTTGCCGTGGTCGACGTGGCCGAGGATCGTGATCACGGGCGGGCGCGGCTTGAGCTTGCTCGCGTCGTCTTCGGTCCACAGGTCCAGCTTGAGCGGCGCTATCTCGGCTTCGGTGTC
>DATEZK010000455.1:0-2799 GCA_035255665.1 Candidatus Limnocylindria bacterium | reverse complement strand
AACGGCCGGCCGAGACGCGGGATCATGCCGAACTCGTGCAGCGAGATCGTCAGCACGCGATCGGTGTCGTAGAACGCGGCCTGCACGCCGTCGCCGTGGTGAGCGTCGATGTCGACGTACGCGACCTTCATCCCGCGGTCCGCGAGGAGGCCGCACACGATCGCCGGGTCGTTGTAGATGCAGAAGCCAGAGGCGTTGCGGCGCATCGCGTGATGGAGTCCACCCGAGAAGTTCACCGCGACGCGAAGCTTTCCCGCGAGCGCCTCCTCCATCGCGATGAGCGACCCCCCGGTGGTGAGGAGGCTCACCTCGTGCATGCCCCTGAACGGAGGCGTGTCGCGATACGGGTCGAGGCCCCACTGCGAGTAATCGAGATCGGGGTCCGCGGAGGCCTGCGTCACGGCTTCGACGTACTCGGGCGCGTGGACCCGCTCGATCTCGGCGCGCGTCGCCGCGCGCGGAGCGAGGACCTTCGACCCGGGCCGGTCGAACGCGCCGAGCCGCGTGAGGGTGTCGTGGACACCGATGAGGCGCTTCGGCTTCAGCGGATGGTCATCGCGGTAGACGTGCGTCGCGATCCGCGGGTCCCAGACGAAGCCCGCGCCGTGCGCAGTGGTCGTCACGGCTACGACTTGCGGATGCGCTCGAGGGTCATGAACTTGAACGGGTAGGCGTGGCGCTCGTCCGCGGGATGTGCCTTCGTCTCGACGACGCGCCAGTCCTTCGCGCCGAAGTCGAAGTACGTATCGCCACCCACATCCGCGTCGACCTCGGTGAGGTAGATACGCTCGGCCATGGGCAGGAAGTGGCGGAACACCTCGGCACCGCCGAAGACGATGGTCTCCGGCGCGTCACCGGCGAGCGCCAGCGCCTCATCCGGCGTGCGCGCGACAAGGACCCCTTCGGGGCGAAACGCCGGATCGCGGGTGAGGACGATGTTCGTCCGCTTTGGCAGTGGACGGCCGATGGACTCGTACGTCCGCCGGCCCATGATCAGCGGCTTTCCGGTCGTGACCTCGCGCACGTGCCTCATGTCGTCCGGGAGCCGCCACGGGAGACGGCCGTCCTTGCCGATCACCTTCTTGCGGTCGAACGCCAACACGAACGCGATGCGGGTCATACCGCCATCTTTGCTTCGATCGGCGGATGGAACTGGTACTGCTCGAGCCTCGCGATCGAATCGAGCAGCGGCCCCGGCTTCTCGCCGGCGCGAGCGCGCGCCACGATCTCGCGATAGCGCGCGACGACATCGTCGAGGCTTCGCAGCTCGGGGTCGAGCGCGAGGCGCGGGGACGCGAACGGCGCTCGCGCGAGCTGCTGGCGCGCGCCCTCCATGTGGTCGCGGTAGATGTGCGCGTCGGCGAGGACGTGGACGAACTCGTCCGGGACGAGTCCGGTGAACTGCGCGACGAGGTGGAGCAGCACCGCGTACTCGGCGATGTTGAAGGGCACGCCGAGGAACAGGTCGCAGGAGCGCTGATACATCATCACGCTCAGCTTTCCGTCGGCCACGAAGAACTGGAAGAACGCATGGCACGCCGGCAGGCTGGTCTGACCGAGCTCGCCTGGATTCCAGGCGGTGACGATGTGTCGCCGGCTCGACGGGTTCGCACCCAGTGCGGCGATCACGTCCGCCAGCTGGTCGACATGCTTGCCGTCCGCCGCGATCCAGTCGCGCCACTGCTGACCGTAGTTGCGTCCAGCGTCCCCCTCGAAGCGAGCTCGCTCGACCCAATAGGGCGCGTACGCGTTGCCGTCCCAGATGTGCGTGCCGAGAGCGTGAAGCTCGTTGACGTCCGAGCTGCCGGCGATGAACCACAGCAGCTCCGCGAGGACCGAGCGGAAGGCGAGCCGCTTCGTCGTGACGGCGGGGAATCCGTCGCTCATCCGAAAGCGCATGACCTCGCCGAAGATCGCGCGCGTTCCCGTGCCGGTGCGATCGTCGCGGTCGACCCCCGTCTCCAGCGCCTTACGAAGCACGTCGAGGTACTGCTGCACCTCGGCTACGCCCTGGTGCGGCGGTACACCCGGCCGCCGACGCGCATGTAGCGCACACGTCCATCGGGTCCGCGGAGGAACTCACCGCGGGTGTCCTTGAGCGGGCCGTCGAGCAGCGTGAAGCGCGCGTCGCTCGTGAACGCGACGCGCGACGGCGGCGGGTCCGGCGGCTTTGGCTGAACGCCGAGCTTGTTGTGCGAGAACGAGCGATAGACCATCCCGGTGTCCGCGAGCTCGAGCTCCGCGTCCGAGAGCTCCGCGAGATAACGGTCGGCGTACTCGGTGTAGCGCGCACGGTCGAGCTCGATGTACACCGGCTCGGGCACCTTGAGATTCAGCCGCTGGCGCTGCCACCACGTCGTGACGTCCTGGTGGAGAAGACCACCGCGCGCGGAGTTCGTCTGCACCGTCACGGCCTCGCCGAGATCCGGCGCGAGCATCAGCACACCCTGCTGACCGATCGCGACGCCGCCGTGGTACTGGAGCCGGACGCCGCTGACAGTGCGGACGAACCAGGAGACGCCGACGGCCCGATCGAGATCGGCGTCCGCAAGCGGCGTCCGCATGAGATCGATCGAGGCCCGCGAGAGCAGGCGCGCGCCGTCGGGGGTGGTCCCGTCCCCCAGGTGGAAGCGCGCGTAGCGCATGAGGTCGTTCGCGGTGGAGACGACGCCGCCGACCGGCGTGGTCGCGCGCGGGAACGCCCACGGCCGCGCGACGGTCGGCTTCTCATCAACGATCACGTGGCCGATCGCGACGCGATGCGTGATGGCCTCGCCCGCCGAGAAGCACGAGCGCGTC
>DATEZK010000454.1:0-2673 GCA_035255665.1 Candidatus Limnocylindria bacterium | reverse complement strand
GGGACGGACACCTGGGTGCCCGAGCGCTGGAACGCGCTCGTCGACTCGGCGGAATCGGCGCGGATCTGGCTCCGGGAGCTTCCGCAGGACGTCGCGCGCGCGATCGCATTCGGAAATGCCGAGAGGGTGTTCGCGCTGCCCTGAGCTATCCCGTCGTGACGGGTGACACCTTTCGCGTCTTGCTCTGTCCCAGCTCGCAGCGCGGCGAGTACGGCGTGATCTCGATCCAGCGCTTCTCGCAGAGGTAGTGGATGAGGCCGTCGGCCTCCTCGATCGTCTCGCGTCGGTAGACCTTCGCACGCGGGATCATGAACTTGCAGTCGCCGCAGTTGATCGGCAGCGCCGGACGCGGTTTGCTCGCGTTACGCGCGACGACCAGCGCGAACCCGAGCGCCGCGAGCGAGATGACGATGATCACCGCGACGACGGCGAAGATGGCCAGCGGACCTATATCCGTTCGGGCCTCCTCCCCGTATCAAAGGTATCAGGAGGTGAGGGCCATGCGACGCGCAATCTTTGCCCTCGCCGCTGCGCTGCTGCTCGCCACGACGGCGTGTGCCGCTGCCGGCGGCGGCGGCATTCCGAAGGACGCGCCGGCAAACGCCACATCCGCGCCGTCGTCCACACCAGCTCCCGTGAGATCCGACCCGCCCGACTACGGGTATTAATCTCGCGACATCAAGTTCGGCATCCATGTCGGTCACCTAGGCGGGCCGCTCGACGAGCTGCGACGGCTGTGGCACTTCGCCGACGAGCGCGGCTTCGACTGGTTCTCGGTCTCCGACCACTTCCAGGAAACGCCGCATCGGGACGGCGGCGGTGAGTGCTTCGAGTCCGTTGCCACGCTGACCGTGGCCGCGGCGGAGACGAAGCGAGTGCGCGTCGGCTGCCTCGTTTTCAGCATCGGGTTTCGGAACCCCGGCCTGCTCGCGAAGTCGGTGACCGCGATCGATCACATCTCGAACGGCCGCGCGCAATGTGGGATCGGCGCGGGTTGGAACGAGCCCGAGTACCGCGCGTTCGGATTCGACTTCCCGGGCATCAAGACGCGCGAGGATCAGCTCGAGGAGTACGCCGAGGCGATACGCCTGCTGTTCGATGAGCCGTTCGCGGACTTCTCGGGAGCGCACCACACGCTGCAGCACGCACCGAACAACCCAAAGCCCGTCCAGGCCCGCCTTCCGCTCTGGATCGGCGGCGGCGGTGAGAAACGCACGCTCCGGACCGTCGCACGCTTCGCCGACGGCTGGAACGCCCCGTATCTCGCGCCCGCGGAGTGGAAGCGGAAGAACGAGATCCTCGACCGCTGGTGCGTGGACCTCGGTCGCGATGGGAGCACGATCGCGCGCACGATCAACGTCGGCTTCTACATGGGCGCCGATGCCAAGGGCGCGGCACGCGGCGAAGAGCGCTACCAGCGCGAGTGGGGCGCCGACACTCGCGGCTTCACCGGCTTCCTGCGCGGGACGCCGTCGGAGGCAGCCGAGACCGTGACCGCCTTCCGCGACGCGGGCGCCGAGCGCCTCAACATCGCGGTGCGCGGCGCTCCATACGATTGGGACGCGCTCGCGGCGTTCGCCGAGCACGTCATTCCGGTCGCCACATGACTCTCGATCTGCGGCGGCTCGACGCCGCGGCCTTCGACGCCGCCGTCCCCGATCTCGCCGTGATCCTCGCGGATGCGGTGGCCGGCGGCGCATCGGTGGGCTTCCTGCTGCCGTTCAGTCCCGTGGACGCTGCGACGTGGTGGCGCAGTCTCGAAAGCGACGTCGCGCAGGGGAACGTGCTCGTCATCGTGGCGCGGTTGGACGGCCGAGTGGTCGGCACCGCGCAGCTGCGACTCGCGCAGCTGCCGAACGCGCGGCATCGCGCGGAGGTCGCGAAGGTGCTGGTGCACCGCTCCGCGCGGCGGCAGGGGATCGCGACCGCGCTGATGCGCGAAATAGAGCGGATCGCCGTTGCGGACGGCCGCACGCTCCTGGTGCTCGACACGATCGCCGACAGCGAGGCGGAGCCGCTCTACATGAAGCTGGGGTGGACGCGCGCCGCCGAGATCCCACGGTACGCCGGCATGCCCGACGGGGAGCTGCGCCCCACGGTGATCTTCTATCGCGATCTATCGGTAAAGGAACGTGGGACGGGATGATGAACGCGCCGCGTCTCACTGTCGCACCGGTCGGCGCCGCGAAGCGCGACGGCGACGGCTGGCGCACGACCTGGCGCATCACCAACGCGGAACCGGATCCCGTTCGGATCGTCGCCGCCATCGCGCCCCACTCGCAGTTCCGCGGCGAGGCGTCGCTCGATCGTGAGGTACGCGGAAAGGGGTCCACGGAGCTCTCGCTCGTCGTGCGGACCGTGGGCGCGGCCGGGAGCGAGATCGAGAACGCCTTCGTCATCGTGCAGGTCCAGCGTGGCGACGAGCGATGGCGGGTGCTGGCGCGACTGCGAGTCCCACTCGGCGACGAGGGCAAGCCGCAGCCGCGGATAGAGAGCGTCACTTCGCAGCGCGTGGGCTTCTCCGGCGAGCTTTAGAGTGCGGCCATGGCGATGACGCAGAAGGACCGCTACGTGATGCAGCGGATGAAGGGCTGACGCGGCAACTGAAGCCTCGGCTTCGAGGAGACCACGGGTATGGTCTCAAACGTGTTGGACATGGACCAAGAGGAGCTG
>DATEZK010000453.1:0-4981 GCA_035255665.1 Candidatus Limnocylindria bacterium | reverse complement strand
GCGCGAGGCCGTGGCAGCGCAGGGCCGCGCGGAACCGCACACCGCGATCACGGTGAGCTTTGGAGTCGCAGAATGGCGGCCGGGCCGCACCGCCGAGCAGGTCCTCGAAGCCGCCGACGGCATGCTCTACGCGGCCAAGCGCGCGGGAAAGGATCGCATCGCGACCGAAACACCCGCGGCGGCCGCCGAAACCTAGCGAACCGAGCGAGCGGTCGCCTTGACAGGGTTTTCGGCCCTGTCCTAGAGTGTTAGCAGTCCACCAGGGCGAGTGCTAATCCAAACGAAAGCCCCAGCCGGGCACCGGCGCGGGCGAAGTGAAGGGGGAAATCCAATGCCAGCAGTCGCAGAGAAGATCAAGCTCAAGCCGCTCGGATCCCGCGTGGTCATCAAGGCCCTCGATCGCGAGGAGACCACCAAGAGTGGGATCTTCCTTCCCGACACAGCGAAAGAGAAGCCGATGGAAGGCCGCGTCCTCGCGGTCGGCCCAGGCGACCGTGACGAGGATGGCAAGCGCGTCCCGGTCGAGCTCAAAGAGGGCGAGCGCGTCCTCTACCAGAAGTACGCCGGGACTGAATTCAAGCTCGATGGCGAGGAGTACCTGATCCTTTCGGAGAAGGACGTTCTCGCGCGCATCGACGAATAAGGGAGAGGGAATCTATGGCAAAGCAACTCGTATTCACCGATGAGGCGCGAAAGAAGCTGAAGCAGGGCGTCGACGTCATGGCGAACGCCGTGAAGACCACGCTCGGCCCGAAGGGTCGCAACGTCGCGCTCGACAAGAAGTTCGGCTCGCCGACCGTGACCCACGACGGCGTCACCGTCGCTCGCGAGGTCGAGCTCGAGGACCCGTTCGAGAACATGGGCGCGCAGCTCCTCAAGGAAGCTGCCACCAAGACCAACGACACCGCCGGTGACGGCACGACCACCTCGGTCGTCCTTGCGCAGGCGATCGTCCACGAGGGTCTTCGCAACATCGCCGCGGGCGCGAACCCGATGCTCCTGAAGCGCGGCCTCGAGAAGGGCGGCGCGGCTGTCGTCGAGGCCATCAAGGCCGACGCAAAGGAAGTCAAGGGCAAGGCCGAGATCGCGCAGATCGCGACGATCTCCGCAGCCGACGAGACCATCGGTCAGCTCATCGCTGACGTCATGGACAAGGTCGGTCGCGAGGGCGTGATCACCGTCGAAGAGTCCAAGGGTCTGCAGTTCGAGACCGAGTTCGTCGAGGGAATGCAGATCGACCGCGGCTACATCTCGGCGTACTTCGTCACCAACGCCGACCGCATGGAAGCGATCATCGAGGACCCGTACATCCTCATCACCGACAAGAAGATCTCCGCGATCACCGACATCCTGCCCGTGCTCGAGAAGCTCGTGCAGGTGACGAAGAACCTCATCATCGTCGCAGAGGACATCGACGGCGAGGCACTCGCCACGCTCGTCGTGAACAAGCTGCGCGGCACGCTCAATGTGCTTGGCGTCAAGGCGCCGGGCTTCGGTGACCGCCGCAAGGCGATGCTCGAGGACATCGCGATCCTCACCGGCGGCCAGGTCATCACCGAAGAGGCCGGCCGCAAGCTCGACTCGACCACGATCCAGGACCTCGGCCGCGCTCGCCGCGTCACGGCGACCAAGGACGAGACGACCTTCGTGGAGGGTCACGGCGACCAGGACAAGATCCTGGCCCGCGTGAAGCAGATCAAGGCGCAGATCGAAGAGACGACCAGCGACTTCGACAAGGAGAAGCTCCAGGAGCGTCTCGCGAAGCTCGCCGGCGGCGTCGCCGTCATCAAGGTCGGCGCGGCCACCGAGGTCGAGCTCAAAGAGAAGAAGCACCGCGTCGAGGACGCACTCTCCGCCGCCCGTGCGGGCGTCGAGGAAGGCATGGTCCCCGGCGGCGAGGTCACCCTGCTCAACGCCATCAAGGCCCTCGACAAGGTCAAGGCTGAAGGCGACGAGCTCACCGGCGTGAACATCCTGCGGCGCGCGCTCGAGGAGCCGTTCCGTCAGCTGGTCGCGAACGCCGGTCAGGACGGCTCGGTCATGCTCGACGGCATCCGTCGCAAGCAGATCGAGACCAAGTCCAACGTCTGGGGCTACGAGGTCATCAAGAACGAGATCGTCGACCTGTTCAAGGCCGGCGTCATCGACCCCGCGAAGGTCGTCCGCTCGGCGGTCGAGAACGCGGTGTCCATCGGCGCGATGATCCTCACCACCGAGGCGCTCATCTCGGACCTTCCTGAGAAGGACAAGGCTCCCGCGATGCCCGGTGGCGGCGGGATGGACTATTAGTCCGTCGCGCTAACGAGCCGCAGTTTCTGAGAGGGCCCGCCGAAATGGCGGGCCCTCTCTCTTTGCGTGTCTAGCGGGTCTACGTGATGTAGCCGCCCACCCAATACCACCTTCCGCTCACTTCCCGAAGCACCAGCGCGATGTTCTGACTGGGCACGTTCCCGTAGTTGGTCCACACCGAGTCAATCGCGAGCGGTCCCCACGGAACAGGACTCGTCTTGAGTGGCCGGGGCGTGACCGTTACTTGGAGACGGCCGCCGGAATTCGTTCGCAGGAACTCAACCGCCTCCTGCGAGGTCTTGGGCGTCAGCCCGCCGCTTCCGGACTTCGCCCAGTTGAATCCGGTGGGCACGATCAGTCGTTCAAGTGCGGCAAAGTCGGACGCTTGAAGCGCGCTCGCGATGGCGTCAGCCGCCTGCTCAGCCGTCGCACCGGGTGATGGCGAGGCGGCCTGCGTCTGCGTTGGGCCTGCTGTTGCCGTGGCCGTCGCGCTCGGTACGGGAGTTGGCGTGGGTGATGTGGCGGCTGGCGCACATGCAGTCAGCAGCACACCGGCCAGCAACAGATGCCTCATGGTCGCTTAGACCCGCAGGACGTGTGCCCTCCTGCTCGCAGCTAAGGCGTCGGCGGGAGGATCCTCGACTCCATGACGATCGGGCCCGCGCGACGGCCCCACGCTGAGTCCTCGATGGTCACCGCGCAGCGGTCGAATCCGGCGATCGCCGCGGTCACGTCCACGGCCTGCACGCCTCTGCCGTCGGGCCGGAAGGCCGCGCCGCGGACCCAGGTGTTGTCCGAGCTCACGAGCCAGATCGTGTAGACCTGTTTCGGTTCGGCGAGCGGCTTGAGGTCGTGGAACACGACGAACGGCGGACGCCCTTCAACCCGCGGCGCGATCAGCGTGCCGCCCATTCCGGACCACTCGTCCTTCCCGGCCATGTACCACCAGCGACCGCCCTCGCGGATGCCTTCGACGATCCTCTCGAGGGAGGCACGCTCGCGCTCGAGGACCGCGATCTCGTTCGACTTGGTGACGTAGTCGCCGGCGATCGCGGCGGCGCCGACCGCCAGCCAGAGGGCCGCGGCCAGGCCGAGCGCGGGTCGGATGAGGCGCGCGACCCAGGCCGTGTCGCGCACCGGTGTGCGGTCGGCCACCAAGTCCGCGCGAGCCGCGGCGAGGATGCGCTCCCGCAGACGCCCGGGCGCCTCGCGGTCCGGCAGCGTCTCCGGCAGCTCCTGGACGACCTCGTCGATGGCGCGAGCCTGCTCGCGGCAGGCGGGGCACTCAGCGAGGTGCGCGGCCACGCGCGCGCGGTCGATCGGCGGCAGCGCGCCAAGTGAGTAGAGCTCGAGCTCGTCAGTGACGTGGTTCATCGCGACCGCTCCCGATTGTTCCCCTGGAGCTCGAGCGCGCGCCGAAGCTTCTGCAGCCCGATGCGCATCCGGCCCTTCACGGTGCCGAGCGGCACGCCCATGAGCTCGGCCAGCTCAACGTGGGTGTAACCGCCGAAGTACGCGAGCTCGATCGTGCGCCGCTGGGCCTGCGGCAGGCCCTCGAGCGCGGCGCGCACGGTCTGGTGCTCGACGTTGCGCTCGGCGGCCTCCGCCGTGTCGTCATCCGCGGCCCGCTCGGCGGCGGCCTCGAGGGGTGCCGGGCGGAACGTCGTCTTGCGCCTGAGCACGTCGACGGCGCGGTGGTGGACGATCGACATGAGCCAGCCGCGGACGTTGCCGCGCTCGCGCCGGTAGCTCGCCGCCCCACGCCAAGCGGAGATGTACGCGTCGTGCACAACGTCCTCCGCCGCCTCGCCCTCGCCGAGGATCCGGTAGGCAAGCGCGTAGGCCAGGCGGCCATAGCGGTCGTAGAGGCTCGCGAGCGCACCCAGGTCGCGCTCGGCGAGCGCGACGATCAGGACGTCGTCAGGCTGGTCGGATGTGTTCGGCATCTGCTAGGACTGTACGGACGGCGTCCAGTGGCGGATGAAATGGACAAAAAAGCGTCCCGAGCGAACTGCCTCCGTGCCCTACCGCTGCATCGATGGTCAGCGGCCTGGCCGTGGAGCCGATCCTCGATATCCTCTCGGACCGCCTTTGATGCTATCTCCGGTTGCGCTCCCGGGGACCGGTGTCCTTGATGGAATCTCGGACCCGTTCCCTTTGACAGTCCCCTCGGGACGAGAGGAAACATACTTGGCGAGGCGGAGGGCGGGCAACCCGCTTATCCACGGATGGCCGACCAAGTCATCCACAAACACGGTGCGTTTTTCAACAGGCCATCGACAGCGCATCCGTCATGAAGAGGCTCCGCGCAGGACGACCGATCGACAAGAAAAATCCCGAGGCTCCGGCGCCGGCGGATCTCTCCCCCAGACGCAAGCTCCCCGGGAATGACGCGCAATCTGAGGCGCGCGCCAGCGACAGAGAAGTGCCTTTTCCACAACCGCGCGTCGCTGTTGTCCACGTACTCGCGCGATCCATCCACAAGCCGCTGTCGCACATACCATCGAAACAGTGCCCGACCCCATCCTCGACCCGCTCAATCCCGAGCAGCGCGCCGCCGTCACGCACGGCGACGGGCCGCTGCTCATCCTGGCCGGCGCCGGGTCCGGGAAGACGCGCGTGCTCACGCACCGGGTCGCGTTCCTGATCCGCGAGGGGATCCCCCCGCGGTCGATCCTGGCCGTCACCTTCA
>DATEZK010000452.1:0-3540 GCA_035255665.1 Candidatus Limnocylindria bacterium | reverse complement strand
CGCGATCCGCGGCCGGATCACGTCGGTGCGCCCGTCGGCGCCGCGTACGAGAACGGTGCCATCGGCCTCACGGCTCACGGTGGCGGATCGGACGACCTGGCCGTCACGCACGTCGTAGACGTCGCGCGTCTCGGGCCGCGTCGCCATGAACATCGAGAGTCCGACGGTCTCACGCGGGCCGGAGGTCTGACGGATCAGATGCGCATACGCGTTGCGCTTCTCATCGTGGAAGAGGACGGCGTCGACCGTGCCGATGAGCTCGCCGTCACTCCACAGGACATCGGCGCTCTCCGTAGAGATGTACCGACCGTGAAATCCCTGGCTTGCGAGGAACCTCCGCGCGATCGCGCCGCTTGGTCTCGCCTGCGCGAAGACCGCGCGTGTGTCCTTCGTGGGACCCGTGTGGCGACGCAGGATCGGCCGCCGGCCGCGCGCGATGGCCTCGATCTCTCCGCTGGCCTCGGCGCGCGCGAGCTGTGTCTCGGGAAAGACGCCCACGAGCAGACCGCTCGCTGCCGCGGCCGCGCCGCCCAGAACGCGAAGGGCCAAACGCCGCGAGATCCTCTTGTCCATCACCCCACCCCTTTCAGACACCCGACCGGACCGCGAGTAGCGCAAGCGCACCGAGCAAGACGGCGTTCCGGACGATCAGTTGAGGACCGATCGGTGCATCGAGCGGACCGCCGCATCCACAGCTGTGGGGCCGGCGTCGAGCGAGACTGAATCCGATCGCGATCGTGAACGCCGCGACCAGGACCACCGCGGCGACCGCGGCTGACCGCGTGGAGATGCCGGTGACGAGAAGGATCCCGAGCACGATCTCGGCGAATGCGATCGCTCGCGCGAGGGCGTTCGCAACGGTGCCACGAACGATCTCGTAACTGAGCACAGCGAGCGTGAACTGATGCAGCCCGTGACGCACTTTCATGAGACCGGCGACCAGAAGGAGCCCTCCGATTACGACACGGATGGCGGTCGCAACGAATTCGTCCATGGCGCCGAAGGATGCAAGTGGTCACTCGCCAGGCGCATCCCGCGAATTGACCATTCGCGATTGACCATCGCCGGCGCGCCTACACGCGAGCTGCTTGTCGTCGCAGTCCGCGACGCGCATGGTCGATCCGCTACGTAGACTTGTTGTTAGCCGGAGTGGTGGAACGGCAGACACTGAGCGCTTAAAACGCTTTGCCCGAAAGGGCGTGGGGGTTCGAGTCCCTCCTCCGGCACCGCGATCAGGGCGAAGTTGGCGTCGGGCTCGCGCGAGGTCGGACGACGAGGCGCGCGACCATGCCGAGCGATTCGTGCCCCAGGACGGTGCAGGTAATTCGGAGCTCTGTCGGCTCAGACGGCGCTGTCCAGTCGTTGCTCGCACTGCCGCCCGGTTGAAGATGAACGTGTGCCAGCCCCAGGGCCTTGCCCCGAGCATCCGGCACCAGATCGTGCTCGAGACGTCCGATGTTCCGTACCACGATCCGGATCCGCTCCGCTGCTGTCACCTCGATCAGCGGCGGCAGGAAGCCGTACTCCGTCATGGCGACCACGATCTCTCGCTCTGGCGGCGGCGCGCACCCGATGAAGAGCGCGCAGCACATCAGAAGACACATACGCAGCAAGCCCGGCCATCCTAAAGTGTCGCCGTGACCGCCCGAGGCGACCTCGCCGAATACGCCCTGGCGCTGCGAAGCTTCAGCAGGAACGCACGGCTGTTCATCGTCCACGTGATCGGTATGGACACCGTTCACGGGACGTCTCTCGTGCTCGTCAACCTGTACTTCCTCGCGGTCGGACTCCCGATCGAATTCATCGGGCTCCGGCTGCTCCTCGGCGGCATCGCCGGCGCGATCTTCTCGGTACCAGCCGGGATGATCTCGGACCGCATCGGGCGAAAATGGTCGTTCATCATCGGCGACGGCGCGGGGGCCGCGCTGTACCTCATAACGATCTTCTCGGTGGACCAGAGCGTCCTGCTGGCGACCGGTGTACTCGCCGCGATCTCCGGAACGCTGCACGGCGTATCCGAGCCCGCGTTCATGGCCGAGAACAGCGAACAGCGCGAGCGCGTCCATCTCTTCTCGGTCTCCGACGGACTTCGAACGCTCTCGGCGATGGTCGGAAGCCTGCTCGGAGGGTTCGTCCCGCTGCTCGCGGCATCTCTCGCGGACAAGGTCACGCTCTACCGGGCTTCGATCTTCATTGGGATCGCGATCTGGGCACTTTCCCTGATCCCCGCGCTGATGCTGCGCGGCCACGACCGTCCGATCGAGAAAGCGCCCTCAGGAGTCCGCGGGATCTTCGCGGGCGTGCGCCATCCGGACCGCGTGCTGCGTCTTGTCGCGATCGGTGGGATCGTGGCGCTCGGCTTCGGGTTCGTCGGTCCGCTCTTCAACGTGTTCTTCTACGAGGGTCTGCACGCGCATACGCACGACATCGGCGTGACCTTCGCCTCCGGCTCCCTGTTCGTCGCCCTTGCCGCGCTGGCCGCTCCGTTCCTCGCCGCGCGCATGACGAAGGTGCAGGCGGTCGTCGGGACGCGCCTGCTCGCGGTCCCCTTCATCCTGCTGATCGGACTGTCCCCCAACCTTGCCACCGTGACAACGGTCCTAACGTTGGCCGGCGTCGCATATGTGGTGCGCAGCGTGCTCGCGAACGCCGCCAGTCCGATCGCCGAGGCTTTCTCCATGGAGATCCTCGACCCCGGCGAGCGCGGCACGATGGTCGGCCTACGGTCGGCCGCGCAGCAGACGCTCAGCGGCCTCGGAGCGTTCCTCGGTGCGCGCCTCATGGCCGGGGGCGATTACGTGACGCCGTTCCTCGTGATGGCTTCGACATACGCGGCATCGGCGGTCCTGTTCTGGGTATGGTTCCGGCCGGTCGAGCGCGGCGCCCAGTCAATTCCAGCGGTCGCGGTCGCGGGTGAGCCGGCCGACTGACCGACCCCGGCGACCGGCGGCGAGTTCCGCGAGACTAGGCGCACCCCACACGAGGAGTTCGTCGATTGGCCTCTGACCCCACGCGTTTCGTGATCATCGGCAACGGCGCGGCCGGGACATACGCGGCCGAGCAGCTGCGCAAGGACGATGCGGCGGCCGAGATCGTCATGATCGACGACGAGAAATACACCCTCTACAACCGCGTGTCGCTCCCCCGCTACCTGAAAGGCGTGCTCCTCGAACAGCGCGTGACCGTCCGCGACATGGAATGGCACGTCAAGAACCGCATCGACCTGCGCCTCGAGACGAGAGTCACGCAGGTCAACTTCGAGGAAAAGACCGTCGCAATCGAGCCCGGAGGGGAGCTGAAGTACGACCGGCTCCTGATCGCCACTGGCGGCCGCCCGAACCCCCTGCATGTCCCCGGCTCAGACGACGCGCCGTATCTCTTCAACTTCCAGTACTTCGACGAGACGAAGGCGATGGTCGCGCGCATCCCCGAATCCAAGGTCGCGGTCGTCCTCGGCGGTTCCTTCATCGGGTACGAGCTCACCGAAGCGTTCGCGTTCCGCAAGCTGGAGACGCACTGGCTCCAGCGCGGCCCCTGGTT
>DATEZK010000451.1:0-2347 GCA_035255665.1 Candidatus Limnocylindria bacterium | reverse complement strand
GCATCTGGGCAAGCGTCGAGCGCGCGGGCCGCGTGGCGCTGGGCGACGACATCGTCGTCGAGGACGCGCCATGAGCGATGTGACGGTGCGCCCGGTCAGTCCCGACCAGCACGACGCGGTGATGCACTACTTCGACATGGTGGCGTACGCCGACAATCCGAACTGGTCCAAGTGCTACTGCGCGGAGCGCCTCGTCGAGGACTACGACTCACGGACGAAGGAGCAGAACCGCGCGTTCCGTTCGCAGCTCATCCAGTCGGCGAAAGCGAACGGTCTCGTCGCGTACCGCTTCGGCCGCGTCGTCGGGTGGTGCCACGCGGCGCCGAAGACGGAGCTGCTGCATATCGAGGGCGCACCCGATCCGGCAGTCGGGGCGATCGTGTGCTTCGTCGTCGCACCCGATCAGCGGCGGCAGGGCGTCGCCACCACTCTGCTCGAGGCCGCGATCGAGCATCTTCGGAAGCGCGGCATGCGCGCCGCGGAGGCGTATCCGTGGCTCGGCGAGATCGATCCGTCCCGCTGGGCGCAGTCGATGTACGTCGGGCCGCTATCGATGTACGTGAAAGCGGGCTTCGCCATCGAGGAGCAGCACGACGACTTCGCCGTTGTGCGCAAAGCGCTCTAACATCGGTCCGATGAACGCCCGCGTCGTCGGTCTGCACCTTCACGAGCGCCACGGCGAGCATCCGCGCGCGGTCGACGAGGTCGTCGGGCGCGTCGGCGGAGGCATCGAGGGCGACTCGCACGCACACCGGGAAAAGCGCGCCGTCGTGATCGTCGATAGCTCCGTCCACGAGGCGCTCGGTCTCCAGCCAGGCGACCTGCGCGAGCAGATCACGACGGCGGGTCTTCCCGGCGTGACCACGCTCGCGCCGGGCACCGAGCTCCGGGTGGGCGCGCTCACGCTCCGCGTGAACGGGGAGGCCATGCCGTGCACCCACATCGGCGAGATGCTCGGTGTCGACGATGTCCTGGCTTTCCAGGCATCCCTGGCGGGCCGCCGTGGTGCGGAGTGCACCGTCATCGCGGCCGACGGGCCGGTGCGGATCGGAGACGCCGTCGACGTCCTCCCGGCGCGGGTCGGCGTCTAGCGCCAATTCGCGACCCTCGGGATGCTGTTCCGCAACCTTCGCTTCGGATACAAATTCCGCCAGTGACAAAGGTTCGTTCGGCAGCAGCAGCAATCACCGCGGGAGGTGGAGGCTGAGTCGCGTCTGCTGAGCGAAACATCGAGACCGATGAAGCCTCCCAAGACCGGGAGGCTTTTCTGTTTCGTAGGGAGGTAGCGGTGAGCGACGAGCGCGATGCCTGTGCGCTGGTATCGATCGCCCGCAAGGACGGTCGGCCTTCGCGCGAGGTCCTCGACGGCGTGCTCCGCGGCATGGCCGCGCTCGCGCACCGCTCGGGGCTCGTCGACGGCGAGGGCGACGGAGCCGGCGTCCTCACCGACATCCCGCGCGATCTGTGGGCGAACGCGCTCCGCACCGCGGGCCGCGATGCGACGCTCGTCCGCGGCGGGCGTTTCGCGGTCGCGCACCTCTTCGTCCCGCCGACCGACGCCGACGCCGACCAGGCGGCGGTGCGTCGCAGCCTGGTGCGTCATGGCATCGAGATCCTGGTCGAGCGCCAGAGCGCCACCGACAGCAGCGTTCTCGGTCCACGTGGTCGCACCGAGGAGCCGATCTTCTGGCAGCTCGCGCTTCTCGCGCCATCGCGCGACGCCCCGGGCTCGCGCGCGCTGTACGCGGCCGCGGTCGAGATCGAGCGGCTCACGGCCGCGACGGTCGTCAGCCTCTCGCGCCACACCGCCGTGTACAAGCTGCGCGGCGCCGGGCATCAACTGCCGCTGTATTTCGCGGACCTCGCCGACCCGCGCTTCGCGACGTCGATGGCGTTCGGTCACAACCGCTACGCGACGAACACGAGCACGAGCTTCGACCGCGTCCAGCCCTTCGCCTCGTTCGCGCACAACGGCGAGATCAACACGATCGGTCGACTGCGCGAAGAGGCCAAGGCGCTGCGCATCGCGCTCTCGCGCTCCGGCAGCGACTCGCAGGACGTCGACGCGATCCTGCGCGGCATGGTCCTCGGGATGCGCCTCACGCCGGTCGAGGCGATCGAGCTTCTATTCCCGCCGATCGTGAACGAGATCAAACGCATGCCCACGGAGCTGCAGGACCTCTACGTGCAGGCGCGCGCCGCGTTCGGTCCGTTCGCGCAAGGTCCCGCCGCGTTCCTCGCGCGCGTGGGCAACACCTGTCTCTTCGGCGTCGACGCGCTCGGTCTGCGTCCGCTGTGGCACGTCGAGACGGCCGACGAGCACATCTTCGCGAGCGAGCGCGGCTTC
>DATEZK010000450.1:0-4122 GCA_035255665.1 Candidatus Limnocylindria bacterium | reverse complement strand
TCTCACTTGGTGTGAAGGACATCGCGCTGCGGCACCTCGCGGTGCATGACATGCCCACGTCCGGCAAGCCGGCGGAGCTCCTCGAGGCGGCTGGGATCTCGGGCCGGGCCATCACCGCCGCGGTGCGCGCCCTCCTCGCCTAAGCGTGGGCCGCAAGCTTTCGCTGACCGCCCTCTCGCTTGTCGCCGTCGCCTCGATCTGCCTCGTCGATCTCCTATCCGGACCCGACATCGGCTTCTCGCTGTTCTATCTGATCCCGGTCGTGGTGACGGCCTGGTACGTCGGGCGCGGACCGGGCGTGATCCTCGCGGTCGCCGGCGCGCTCGCATGGCTCTTCGCGGACACGGTGAACCGCGGCGGCGTGTCGGTCGCGGCCTCGGCCTGGAACGGCTTCACACGCATGGTGATCTTCATCGCGATCGCGGTGCTGCTCGACCGCCAGCGCACGAGCGCCGCGCGCCTCGCGGTGATCGACCGGCAGCGCGAGGATTTCCTCCGCGTCCTCGACTTCGAGCTCCCGCGCCCCGTTGAGGCGATCGCGAAGCTGGCGACGAAGCTCGACAAGGCCACACCCGCGAGCTCCGAGGAACGCGCCACAGTGCAGGAGCTGCAGCTCCGCGCGCAGGAGCTCCAGTTCCTCGCGCGCGACTTCGTTTCGCTCGGGCGTCTCCAGAGCGAGCGGCTCCTTCTGACACGGAAGCAGTCCGAGCTCAATGAGATCGTCCGCGAGGCGGTCGGAGCGATCGCCGATAAACCGCGCGTGATCATCACGCTCGGATCGGAAGCTCCGATCGTTGAGGCCGACGTTGACCGGCTGCGGCAGGCGATCGAGAGCGTCATCCGGAGCGCACTGCAGCACTCCACCGAATATGTGAACGTGGCCGTCCGCGCCGACGCGCAGTCCGCGTGGGTTGACGTCAGCGACCGTTCACGCGTACCGCTGCGCGTCGACGATCGGGCTCTGTTCGACGATCCCGGGCGTTCCGGCGACCCGCGCGCGCTCGCGGTCACGGAGCGTTTCCTCGGCCTCGAGCTCGCCCGGCTCCTCATGGAGGCGAACGGGGGATCGCTCGACATCGAGAGCCCCTCCACGCTGGGCTCGCTCGTCCGACTCCGCCTCCCGCGCGCGACGCGCGCGCCGATCATCCGCCCGGCGACGGCTTAGTCGCGCGCATACTCGCGCGGTGCTGCGCGAGCCGCTCGCGATCCCGCTGCGCGACGCGCGCGCCCCGCTCGTGCTCGCGCTCGATATCGGAACGTCGGGGCTGCGCGCGTTCCTCTTCGACGCGCGGGGGCGGCCGATCGCGCCGTTTGTCGCGCACGCGGACCGGCCGGTGCGCGTATCGGCCGACGGCGAGGCAACCGTGGATGCGGCGGAGCGCGTCAAGGCGGCGTGTGCAGCGATCGACTCCGTCCTCAAGAGTGCGGGCCGCCGGGCCGGCGAGATCGCGGCCGTTGCGACGTCGACGTTCTGGCACAGCCTGGTCGGCGTCGACGCGCAGGGCCGGCCGACCACGCGCGTGCTCACGTGGGCCGATACGCGGGCGCGCGGCGCGGCCGCGGAGCTGCGGCGCGAGGTCGATCCGGCCGCGACTCACGCGCGGACCGGTTGCGTCCTCCACGCTTCGTACCTCCCCGCGAAGCTGCGCTGGATCCGCGAGCACGACGCGGAGGCGTACGCGCGCACGAGGTGGTGGATGTCGCTGGGCGAGTACCTCTATCTGCGGATCCTCGGCGCGCGACGCGCAGGTCATGGCATGGCATCGGCCACGGGGCTGTATGACCAGCGCGCTCGCCGCTGGGATCGCGCACTCCTGTCGCATCTCGTCGTCGGCGAAGAAACGCTCTCCCCGATCGACGACGCCCCGCTCACGGGGATGCTTCCGGCCTTCGCGCGGCGCTGGCCCGCACTGGCGAACGCGAAGTGGGTTCCGGCCATCGGCGACGGCGCGTGCTCCAACGTCGGCGCCGGGGCGGTCGGACGCGACACGGCCTCGCTGTTCCTCGGCACATCCGGCGCGATGCGCGTGGTGTACGCGAGTGACGACCCACCGATCGTGGAAGGCGGTTGGACCTACCGGCTCGACCGCTCACGCATCGTTGCCGGTGGCGCACTGTCGAACGGTGGGAACGTGCTCGGCTGGGTGGCGAGAAGCTTCCCCGGCGTCGACATGGCGCGCGCGCTCCGCGGTGCGCCGGCTGGACAGGTCATCGCGCTCCCGCTTCTTGCCGGCGATCGGAGTCCGACATGGAACGACGCCGCGCGCGCGGCGATCGCGGGCATCGGCCTGGGCACGACCTCCGAGGACATCGCGCGCGCGATGGTCGAGGGCGTCGCCTATCGCGTCACGCGTCTTTGGGACGTCACGAGCCGTGCGATGCCGAACATCGACCGCGTGATCGCGACCGGCGGCACGCTTCTCGCGCTGCCCTGGCTCATCCAGCTCTTCGCCGATGCGATCGACCGTCCCCTGCTCATGAGCCAGGCCGGCGAGGGATCGGCGCGCGGAGCGGCGATCTGCGCGCTCGAGCGCATCGGCGCGGTCCCAGACATCGCGGCGGTACGGTCGCCGGTCGGACGCACGTTCCGACCACGCCCGGACGTCACCGCGCGGCTCCGTGTCGGAATGGAGCGGCAACGCGAGCTGGAAGAGGCGCTCGCCCCACTGATGGCATGATTGACGCGCCGTAGGTAAGGGGAGGACGCCGTGGAGATCCTGATCGTGCTCGTCGTCATCGGGCTCATCGTCGTGTTCGTCGTCGGTCTGTACAACCGCCTCGTCACGCTGCGTCAGCGCGTGCGTGAGGCGTGGGCCGACATCGACGTCCAGCTGAAGCGACGCTGGGACCTTATCCCGAACCTCATCGAGACCGTGAAGGGATACGCCGCGCACGAGCGCCAAACGTTTGAAGCCGTCACGAAGGCGCGCTCCGATGCGATGGCCGCAGCGCAGACGGGCTCTCCGGAGCAGCGGGCGCAGGCTGAGAACGCGCTGGGTGCCGCGCTACTCAATCTGCGTGCTGTCGCAGAGGCGTACCCACAGCTGCAGGCGATCCAGGAGTTCAAGGATCTGTCGGAGAACCTCACCGCGACCGAGGACAAGATCGCCTTCGCGCGACGCTTCTACAACGGCAACGTCCGCGACTACAACACGGCGATTCAGACGGTACCGACCAACTTCATCGCGAGCATGTTCGGGTTCACGGCCGAGCAATACTTCGAGCTGACCGACCCGGCCCAGCGCGAAGTGCCAAAGGTGTCGTTCAGCTAGCCGAGTGGCCGCCCCGCAGTCCCGGCTCAACATCTACGACGCCGTCGCCGCGAATCGCTGGCGGACCATCGCGCTCGTCACCGTGTTCACAGGCCTGCTGACAGCGCTGGGGTTCGCGGTCGGTGAGGTGTTCGCACCCGGTGGGGGGCTTGCGATGGTGCCCGCCGCACTCGGTCTCTCCGGCGTCTCCGCGACCGCGTCCTATTTCGCCGGTGACAAGCTCGTCCTAGCGCAGAGCCAGGCGCGCGAGCTCGCACCTGGCGAAGAGACGCAGCTGCGGAACATAGTCGAGACCCTTTCGATCGGACTGGGCATCCCCCCGCCGCGTATCTATGTGATCGATGACACCGCCCCGAACGCTTTCGCCACTGGCCGTGACCCCAAGCACGCGTCGATCGCGGTGACGCGTGGCCTTATCGACAAGCTGGACCGCACCGAGCTCGAGGGCGTGATCGCGCACGAGCTCTCGCACGTCGGCAACCATGACATCCGCGTGATGCTCCTGGTGACCGTGCTCGTCGGGACCGTCGCGCTTCTCTCGGACTGGGGCATGCGGTCGATGTTCTGGGGCCGCGGCCGGCGCGAGCGCGGCGGCGGCAACGCCGGCGCCATCATCCTGATCGTCGCGCTGGTGCTCGCGGTCCTCACTCCGATCATCGCTCAGCTGATCCGGCTCGCCGTCTCGCGTCAGCGCGAGTACCTCGCCGACGCGTCGGGCGCGCTGCTGACCCGATACCCCCCGGGCCTCGCAAGCGCGCTGCGCAAGATCGCCGCGGACAAGGAGGCGCTCGAGGTCGCGAACAAGGCGACCGCGTCGCTGTACTTCGCGAACCCGCTGAAGGATGCGCCG
>DATEZK010000449.1:0-3064 GCA_035255665.1 Candidatus Limnocylindria bacterium | reverse complement strand
CTGCGCGACACTCACCTCGTGTGAGGCGTCCGGGTCGGTGAAGGCGAGCAGACGCTCGCCCTCCATGGCGACCGCGTCCATGTCCCGCCGTCCGAGCGGCACGACGGGCTCAATCTGCAGCGTCGCGACACCGCCCTTCCGGACGATCTTCCACAGCGCTCCGATGGATCCGTCGACCAGCACGGTGCCGAAATTGCCTTCGATCCAGGGTGAGCGCTTGAAATCGTCGCGCACGATGCGGGAACGGTCCTCGTGCGCGAGGAAGACGTTGTCGTACTGCGGTAGGAAACGCGGCGGTGCCGGCGTGTCGGGGTCCGGCAGCGCGCCGTCGGGCACGTCGAAGAGCTCGCGGCCGTTTTCGTCGCGGAAGGTGCGGAGCCGTGGCCGAAGACGCTCGAAGACCTCGCGCAGCCCGGAAAGGCGCGACCAGTTCCTCGCATCGGCGACGGTCGCGGGCCCGAAGGCGCGCAGGTAGCGGACCATCAGCTTGTCGGGCGAGGTGTCAGTGCCGGCATCCTTGCCGAGCCACGCCTCGAGCGACGTGTGGCGCGCCTGTCCGCTCTTGCCCCACAGGCCGCGCGGCGGCACCTGCACCAGTGGCAAGAGGAAATGCACGGCCGCCGCGAGCGCGTCCCCGTCGCGCCTCGGCCAGCGCTTCTTCAGCAGCGGCCGCAGTTCCGCGGCGCTGCGCGGATCCTCGTCCACGAGCTTTCGGCCCGCCGCGAGCAACGCCGTCATGTCCACGCCGGCGAGCCTGCTCGTGTACGTCGGCACGCCAACGTCACCCCTCGCACTCGCAAAGACGCGCTCGAAGACCGATCGCACGACAGGCCACATCGCGAGTGCGTCGCGCGCGCTGACCAGGTGAACGGTCGCGCGCATCAGCCCCATACGCACCGCCCGACGTTTGGTGATCAGGCTCGCGAGGTCATCCGCGCGAAAGTCTTCGAGCCGGGTCCAGAGTCCGATGTACGGATCGATCGGCTCCTGCGCCTGCATCCCGACCAGCTGCTCGATCGCGTCCTTCGCGGACATCCGCGAGCGAGCGAGCAAGAGCTGCCGCTCGAGCAGAGCGCGATTGAGCGCACGGCGGCTGAGGATCACAGCGCAGGTATAGTCGAGCGCGAGATCCGAACGGAGGAACGAGATGGACCGCACTGAGGGAACGACGATCAATCGGAGGCGATTCCTGCAAGCGCTCGGCGCAGTTGGCGTCGCCGTTGCGTGCGGTCCGGCCGGTCCGACCGCGAGTCCGGCTCCATCGGCCGGCGCATCGGCGACCGCCGCGGCGGCGAAGCCGGTCAGCCTGGAATGGTGGCGCCGGAATTACACGGCCGGGACCCAGAACGCCGAAACGCTGACGTCCGACGGCGCGGTGAAGGCCTTCCGGGAGAAGAACCCGAACTTCACGATCTCGATCCAGGGTGGCCCCTTCGGCCCAGAGACCGACCAGAAGTTCGACCTTGCCATCCTGCAGCAGAAGGCTGGTCCTGATGTCTTCCACACCACCGGCGGCGACGTGCTCAAGTACGCGGCCGCGGGCCAGCTGTCCGAGCCGCCGCTCACCGCTGCGGAGAAGGCCGACTTCAACACGAGCGCCCTCACCGCGACGACATATAAGGGCAAGGTCGTGGCATATCCGCTGTGGATCGTGCCGTGGTTCGAGTACATCAACCTCGACCTCTTCAAGGAGCGCGGTGTCACACCGCCGGCGGACGGCAACTGGACCTACGACCAGTTCCTCGATGCGGCGCGCAAGCTGACCTTCAAGCGAGCCGACGGCAAGCAGATCTACGGCTTCGCGCACGCGAACGATGAGTTCGCGTTCATGCTCATCGACGGCGGCCGCCTCTACGACACGGACGTCAAGAAGTGGACCTTCAACAGCACGGAGGCGATCAGCGGTCTCGAGAAGTGGGTCAACCTCGCGAAAGAAAAGGTCATGCCGCCCGACTACCTGACGCTGAATCCCAACGACTCACAGGCGCGGTTCATCGCCGGCGAGATCGCGATCCTCCAGCGTCCAAGCGCGATGATCAACGTCCTCAACGCGGACGCGAAGTGGAAGTACGGCACGAACTGGGACATCGCGAACTTCCCGAAGGGCGCGACCGCGCAGACCGCGTGGGGCGGCGTCGGCTTCATCGCCGTGCGCGAGCAGGCGGACGCCGACAAGAAATCCGCCGCGCACGCGTTCGCCAAGTACCTCACCGGTCCCGACATCGGTCCGGACCTGAAGAAGTTGACCCCACCGGTCGAGTACTGGCTCGCGCCCGCCGCGCGCACGAGCGCGGCCGGGATCTACGGCGAGTACCACGCCGCGAAGGCGAAGGTCGCGAAGATGGGCTCCTTCACCTACGTGTTGCCGAACGTCAGCACCTGGGCGGAGATCGACCAGAAGTACCTGCGTCCGGCACGCGACGCGGCCCTCGAGGGCAAGAAGACCGCGAAGCAGGCACTCGACGAGGTGGCGCCGACCGCACAGCGGTTGTTGGACGAAGCGAACAAATAGCCGCGCAGCCTCCGTCCGCGGGCGCCGCAGCGGCAATACGCGCCGGGCTGCGGCGCCACGGATGGTCGTACCTCTTCGTCCTGCCGACGTTCTCGCTGTTCGTCATCTTCACGCTCCTGCCCGTGGTGCAGGCGTTCGTACTGTCCCTGCAGAGCGCGCGGATCGTCGGCGGCGAATGGGTCGGACTCCAGAACTTCGTCACGCTCGCGGAGGATCCGGTCTTCCGGCAGGCGCTCGGGAACACCGTTCTCTACTCTCTGGTCGTCGTCGCGGCGCAGCTCACGCTCGCGCTCGTCGTCGCGAGCCTGATCCAGCCTCTCGGCGCCAAGAGTCAGACGTTCTACCGCGCGCTCTTCTATCTGCCGCTGGTGAACTCCGCGATCCTCGTCGCGATGGTCTGGCGCTGGATCTTCAACCCGAATCCTTTCGGCCTCGCGAACACCGTGCTCGGGGCAGTCGGCTTCGAGCCGCTGCTCTGGATCGGCAGCTCGGATCAAGCGCTGGCCGCGGTGATCCTGAGCGCGGTGCTCACCATCCCCGGCGGCGGCGTCG
>DATEZK010000448.1:0-6450 GCA_035255665.1 Candidatus Limnocylindria bacterium | reverse complement strand
GGCGATCCTGCAAGACCGGCTGCTCGCGAAGGACATGGTCCATACCGTGACGCCGGCGACGGTCAAGGAGATCGGCGGCGACGGCACGGCCGTGAAGTGGCTGGACGTCGCCCGCGACGGCGAGGTCGAGCGCATACCGGTCGAGGGCGTGTTCGTGTTCATCGGGTTCAAGCCGGTGGGCAAGGAGCTGTTCGCCGACCACATCGATCACGATCCCAACGGCTATCTCATCACCGACCAGTACATGCAGACGAGCATTCCCGGCGTGTACGCGGCGGGCGACACCCGCGCGCAGCTGGCGAAGCAGATCACCACCGCGGTCGGCGACGCCACCACGGCCGTGCTGCATGCCGAGCGGTACATCGAGGAGCTCAAGGACATCGAGCGAGTTTTCCCCGAGGCGCCGCGCGAGGTCGTGGCCAAGACCGCGAGCCGCATGCGCATCCTCACCTTCCCGCCGGGCTCGGTCGTCATTCGAGAAGGTGAGCCATCCGATCGCTTCTTTGTCATCGCGAAGGGGCAGGCTCTCGTTGTTCAGCGCGACGCGAGCGGTGCCGAGCGCGAGCTCAGTACGCTCGGTCCGGGCGACTACTTCGGCGAGGTCGGCATCCTGAGCGGTCACACCAGGAACGCGAGCGTCCGCGCGAAGACATCGTTAGAGGTGCTCGTGCTGGATGACGATGCGTTCCGGGCGCTCGTGGCCAGCTCGCAGGCGACCAGCGACCAGATCGGGCGCGTCGCGAAGTCGCGGTCCCGCGTCGAGGACGGCGCCGCAGATTAGGCCGCGGCGGGCGGGGCGAGCTCCTTCATGTTGGCGATCAGCTCGTTGAGATCGAACGGCTTCTGGAGGACCTTGCGGATCCCGCGCTTGCGGAACTCCGATGCGTGCTCGCGCGACACCGCGGTCTCGAACATCACAGGTACGCTGCGCAGGCGTTCGTCCTCGTGAAGGCGGTCATAGAGCTCTAGTCCGCTCATTCCGGGAAGACCCACGTCGAGCACGAGAAGATCCGGCTTGATCTGCTCCATCGTGCGGAGCGCCTCGCTCGGTCGCGTCACGTGGATGGCGCGGTAGCCCTCTTCGTCGTTGATGACGCCCGCGAGCAGCTCCCCGATCGGTCTGTCGTCCTCGACGACGACGACCACCCGCTTGCGAGCGTTACTTTTGGTCATCATGCGAAATATGGCTGCGCATGGCGTGCCACTGAGGGACTTCGAGGCACCATTCCTGCGCTCTTAGTGCAACGATCTTGTATCGGCAGCGGGTCCGGCCTGACGGTCCATGAGCGCCTTCGAGCACGAAAACTGCGACTTTGTCGATTAGCGGTCTTTGTGCGTGCGCTTTGCGTGCGTCGGCAGATATTGATCGATGACGGCGCGCAATTGTTCGGGGTAGTACGGCTTCGGGAGGAACCCATCGCACCCTGCCGTGAGCGCGCGCTCGCGATCGGGCGGCGTCGCGGAAGCGGAGACGGCGACGATGCGCAGCTCTTTGCCCCAGGGCTCCCGCCGCACGGCGCGGGCAAAGGCGTAGCCATCGAGCCGCGGGATATGCAGGTCGAGGAGGATGAGCTCCGGGCGCGTGGCTTGCGCGACCGCGAACGCGGTCTCGCCGTCCATCGTCGTGATCGGCTCGTGCCGCGCGAGCCGCACGATGCGGAGAGCGAGGTCCATGCTGGCGGCGTCGTCTTCGACGATGAGGATGCGCGCCATCAGTCCGCGGCTTCCGTTCCTGTTCCAGCCGCCGTGGTCGGCTTCGTTCGCCCACGTCCGCCGCGCCGTCGTCCACCGCGGGAGCCGCGCCTGGTGCGCTTGCGTGGCACGGCCGTCGCGCCCACTGAGGTCGCGCCCGCCGTCGTCGCGGGTATCAGGGTCGGCTCGTCTTGATCACCGCCCTCATCATCGGCATCTGGCGCGGTCGCGCTCGCGACCGCTCGCTCCACAGCATCGCCGTTGAGGCCGCCGAACTCCCCGAGGATCGTGCGCACCTCGGGGTGATCGCGCGTCACCACGAAGCCGGCTTTCTTCCCGTGGTCTTCAGGTTTCATGATCCCGCGCTCCACGGCGCTGCGGAGATTTGATTCGAGCGCATCGCCCTCCACGCGCGAGAGCAGCTCGGCGAAGAGCGCGGCGTTCACCCATTCGGCACGGTCACCGTGCGCGCGCGTTGTGCTGACGAAGTTGAAGAGGTGCGCGATCGCCGCCGCGGGCTGACGCGCGTACACCACGAGCGGGTGATCGTCCACGAGCCAGCACATCGTGATCTCGCGGCCGTCCCGCTGGACGGACTCGCTCTGGATCGCGCCGCGCTCCTCGGCGATGTTGAACAGCGTCTCGAGCAGAACGCGCCGCTGCGTGCGGCCGCGGGCGATGCCGCCGGGCTGGTCGGCTCGCGAGAGAGGATCGAGGACGGCCTCGACGACCGGGACCCGCTTGGTGTCCTTCGTGACGGTGTTGATCCGGCGCAGTAGGCGCACGAAGTGGAAGTAGGTCTCGGCCACGAGAGGAGAGCTGAGGTTCGGTGAGACGAGCTGCTTCGCCTTCGCACGGGTGCGGCCCTCGAACTTCGCGAGGATGTGGTGCTGCTCGATCGCGGCATCGATCCGCTCCTCGAGCACGCTGGATGCTTCCTTCTGGGAGAGCGGTACGACGGACCGGACGAAGTCGCCGCGCGCCATCGCTGACGCGTGCGTCGCGACGAGCTGATCCAGCAACAGGACGGCGAGCCGGCGCTGCTCCTTCTCCGATTCGGGTGAGCCCGTGGGCACGACGGCCGGCACGACCGGTGGCGTGCGCACGATGCGACCGCCGCCGCCGGCGCGTCCACCGCGACGCGGGCGCACGGCGCCCCGCGCGAGGACCGGCTCATCGGGACGGCGCTCCTCTTTACCGAACTGGGTGTCGTCGGCGCGCAGGCCGCCGCGCGTCCAGCGCGCCTCGGGTATGAGGTCTTCGAGCAGGAACACGTCGTCGCGCAGGTGCGGGGACTCGCGGAGCTCGTTGGCGAGCGAGAGATCGCCCGCGACGAGGTAGACCTTCTTGTCCTCGTCCTTGAGCGCCTTGCAGAGCGCGTTCAGATCACGGTCGCCGGAGACGATGAACCAGACCTCGATGTCCGGGCGATCCTTGTACAGGAGCTTCATCGCGCGGGTGATGAGGACGGCGTCGGACCGGCCTTTCAGGAGCCGGCCGCTCATGCGCTGGGCGACGGGGATCGGCTCCATGCCGGTGAACTCGAGCGCCATGAGCAGCGTCTCGTCCTGCATCGCGACCTCCTGTCCGAAGATCGCGAGCTTCACGCGTACCGGGCCGAATTCGGCGGCTTTCTTCAGGATGGCCTGCAGGATCGCGAGGGATGACGGCAGCGGACCCGTGGTGTGCTGCCTCAGCGTGTAGTAGACGTTCTCCCAGTCAATGAGGAGAGCGACGTCGGGCAATGGGAATCTCCTATGGAGCGCACACGCCGCCCGACCCGTTCGCGGACCCCTCCCGGAGTCACGCGCTAGTTGCTCACCCTCGTCCCAAAACGCTCTTTGACTCACGACGGATCGTGTCGTCGAAGCGCGGTCGGTACGCGAGCGCGTCCCTCACGAACGCATTGGTCGTCGCGCGCGCCGTTTTGTTGTGATGCCAGTCTACCTGAGCCGACCTAGGGGTCCGCTCGGATCCGCCTCGCTTCAGACGCTGGTGCGGGGCAGTGTCCGTGCGAACGTCTTCGCCGGATGGTCCTCCGGGATCTCTTTGAACAGGAACGGCGTCCCGCCGGCGTGCTCTTCCTCGAGCTTCCCGCGCATCCGCTGCAGTCGCTCGATCATCGCCTCGTCATAGCCGGGGGTCCGATCCTCGACCTTGAAGATCAGAAGGAATGCCGGCTCGTTGAAGGGGTTCTCGTAGCCCGTTGGGACTCCGTCGCCGAACCAGAAGAGGTCGCCGGCATTCATGTGCCAACGCGTGCCTCGTGAGCAGAGCACCCACTCGCCGCGAACGGTGAAGATCAAGCTCTCGCGCTCGTGCGCGTGGTCGTCCATGTACGCGCCAGGCGGCACTTCAACGTAATGAGCGCCGCCACGCTTGGCGTTCAGCAGTGGACCGAACCGGCCCTCGAGCGTGTCGACGCCGGGCGCGTCGACAGCGGTTCGCAGGATCTTGATGCCGTCCTGCGTCTCGATCACGCGCGGTGTTCGCACGGCGCTCATTCTGCGGCGGATCCGCGCAGACGTGGTGGGACCTCGGCGCATAGAACGCGGGCGGCCCATGACGTCACCGCACCGATCGCGAGCGGCGACACCGGCCTGCCCATCGTCGCAAGCGTGAAGCGGTCCCACATCCGTTTCGCCGTGTCTCCTTCGAGCGGCTGAAAGCTGTGATCCAGTCCCGGGATGATGACGAGGTCGACCTGGTCGTTGCCCGCCTTCCGCAGCGCCTGATATGTGCCGATCGCGTCCTCGACGTGCACGTTCATGTCGTCGCCGCCGTGCAGCACCAGCGCCGGACAGCGGACGTGACGGAACTCGTTCGCGACCGGGCGCTCCATGTCCTGGCGAAAGCGGACAAGATCGAGCTCCGCGCTCGCCCCCTCGGCCTCGAGGCGCACCTTCTTATCGCCCCGCCGCGCCGCGGCGATGAACTCCTTCGTCCGGAACGCGCCGACGACATCGCGCGGCCGGTTCGCGCGTAGCCAGTCACGCTGCTCGTCCGACAGTGACGGCCACTGCGCCGCGACGCGGCCCCAGTTCCACTCGACGAGCTCTTCGATCGTTCCGTAGAGAGCGCCAAGCAGGCCAGCGCAGGCGATGTCGGGGACCTCGCGCGCGACCAGGCACGCGTTGAACGCGCCGGCGCTGTGACCGCACACGCCGACGCGCCGCGCGTCGATCTCCGGCCGCGACCGCAGGAACCGCACGGCGGCCACGTTGTCGACGAGGTCTGTCTCGTAGTCCGAGGTATCGGCGGTCCCGCCGCTCTCTCCGCAGCCGCGCTTGTCGAAGCGGAGCGTGGCGACGCCGCTTTCGGCGAGCGCGTGCGCGAGACGCCGCTGCAGGCCGCGCTTCGGCGCGTCGGCCGAGTACGGACTGCGCTCTGGCGCCATGTCGCCGTCGCGCGTGTCGCCGCCGGTGCCGCCGAGCAGCACGATCCCGGGCGCCGGACGCGCATCGGAGGCGTCCTCGGGGAGGCACAGTGCACCGGTGATCGTGAGTCCGGCCTCTGGCTGGAAGGCGACCGTCGATTCACGCATCTGGCCGCTCTATAGTGCGCAACGGGCACCGTCAGCGCACAGGGAGGACAGCAATGAGGATCGGAAAGCCGCGCATCGCGTTACTCAGTTTCGCGCTTGTCGCCGTCATCGCGACTGCCTGCGCGGCACCGCCGCCGACGAGCGGTGGACCGTCCGCGACACCCGCGGCATCGCCGACGGTGAGCACGGTCGCATCGATGCGGATCGCGATCCTCGCCGACGAAGGCACGCTCACGCCGTTCTCCTACAAGTTCGGATACCCGGGCCAGCAGATGATGTATCTGACGTACGACACGGTGATGGTGCTGGACGCGGAGAACGTGCCGCAGCCGCTCCTCGCTCGTGAAGTGAAGACGTCGGCCGACGGCGGCTCCTACGACATCACTCTGCGTTCCGGGCTGAAGTGGCATGACGGCCAGCCGCTAACGAACGCCGACGTGAAGTTCTCGTACGAGTACATCCTGAAGACCACGCGTGCGGCGTTCCGCACGCCGCTGCGGCCCGTCGAGTCGATCACGCTGAATGGGACTGAAGGCCTGACCATCAAGCTGACCGCGCCAAACCCGTCCTTCCCGGTGCGCGCACTCGCCGCGGCGCCGATCTTCCCGAAGCACCTCTGGGAATCGATCGATCCCCTGAAGTCCGGGGAGTTCAAGGCCACGATCGGCTCGGGGCCCTACAAGCTCATCGAGGCCACGCCCGACACCGTCTACCGCCTGCAGGCGAACAACGAGTACTTCCTGGGCGCGCCCGTGGTGAAGGAGATCATCTTCCCCGTCATCAAGGATGCGAACACCGCGCTCCAGGCGCTTCGCACCGGCGAGGTCCAGGCGATGACGCGCGAGCTTCCGCCGGAGCAGCTCACGGCGTTCAGCCAGGCTCCGCTCAAAGTCGCGAAGGGTCCGAGCTACGCGAGCACGATGCTGCAGTTCAACAACGAGCGCTTCCCGTTCGACCGTAAGGAAGTCCGGCAGGCGATCGATCTCGCCATCGACAAGAAGCAGCTGGTCGACACGCTGCTCCTCGGCGCCGCGACGGTCGCGACGCCTGGGTTCCTGCACCCGAGCACGCGCTACCACGACGCGAGCGTCGCGGCGCGATACGACCAGGCGCGGGCGAAGCAGATGCTCGATCAGATCGGAGCCGCGCCCGGCACCGACGGCGTTCGCGTTCTCGGCGGCAAGCCGCTGTCCGTCACGCTCCTGACCTACTCG
>DATEZK010000447.1:0-2247 GCA_035255665.1 Candidatus Limnocylindria bacterium | reverse complement strand
GCGTCGCAGCTTGCGGAGGATCGCGGTCCGCGCGAACGCCATCGAGCGCTGGCGCAGGAATGGCGCGTCGAGCAGGTCGACCAGCACGAGGTAGCCATCGAGCTCGAGGATCGGGAGAAGGTTCAGCACTAGCTGGAAGGTGAAGAGGCTGGCCGCCTGGAACGCGATGCTTCCAACGACGCCGCTGTCGAGCATCGCGACGATCGCACAGATCGCCCCGACGACCGCACCACCGATCGGACCCGCGAGGGACACGACGATCCGCTGCCGGCGACTGGCCATCGCCATGTCGGAGGCGTCCACGTAGGCGCACGGAAAGAGGTAATAGATCATCAGGCCAAGATGCCGGACCCGGCGTCCGTAATGCCGGATCGCGAGCGCATGCCCGGCCTCGTGCACCGAGATCGAGATGACCTGGAGCAGGGTCAGCGCCAGGATGCCGAGAACGTAGCTGTCTTGTACCTTCGCAAGGCCGTGACGGCCCGCGCCGAGCTCGCCGATCCAGACGACGATGCCTGCGAGCGCGAGGAGCACCAGCAACGTCCCGCCGATGCGCGTGAACGCGAGGCGACCGCCAAGTCGATACACGACATCAACGACCCGCTCGGCATTGTTCCACCGCGCGATGTCCCACATGATCAGCCTGCGGAGCAGCACGGAGATCCGGGTCAGCGGATCGCGCATCGCGCGCTGAGCCGCGAGCTTCTCGTAGATCGCCGGCCGCTCCTCGCCGAAGAAACCGTTCGCGCCGAGCACCCCGGTCACGCGAGCGAGTCGGTCGAGCGCGAATGAGCCGTAACGATCGAGATGGGCGACGAGGATGTCTTGGACGCTGCGCTCGCCATCCATGAGATCGACGAGGCGCAGGTCTTCCGGCTCGAGCCGCGCGTAGAGTCCGGCGCCTTGCCCGCCCCTGGGGTTCTTCAACACGTAGTACGTGCTGCCGTCGCGGCGCCGCAGCTCAGCGCGCTCGACGTCCGGCACCAAGCGAGGCACGAACGACGCGTAGTCGAGCCGCTCCCGCAGCACCGACCAAATACCTTCCATCCCCGCCGCGCACCCTACCCCGCGCAGCGCGCGAGCGCACCTGCTAGCGTTTCCGCCGTCCAATGAAGATCGGCGTTCCGAAGGAGACCATGCCCGGCGAGACCCGGGTGGGGCTCGTACCGGAGACGGTCGGGCGTCTCGCCAAGGCCGGAAACACGGTCATCGTCGAGCGTGGCGCGGGCGTCGCGTCGGCGTTCCCGGATGACGCGTACGAGAAGGCCGGCGCG
Organism: Candidatus Limnocylindria bacterium; assembly: GCA_035255665.1. Classification (GTDB taxonomy): domain Bacteria; phylum Chloroflexota; class Limnocylindria; order P2-11E; family P2-11E; genus CF-39. Next base: position 973 of record DATEZK010000447.1, on the reverse strand, counting down.
CAGATGGTGGACAACGCGTTCGACGCCGAGCTCGTCGCCAAGGTGCAGCGCCCGAGCGACGCGGAGATCGGCAAGCTGAAAGAGGGAACGGTCCTCATCGCGTTCCTCTCGCCGCTGGTCAACACCGATCTCGCGCGCACGCTCGCCGAGCGCAAGGTGACCGCGCTGAGCATGGACGCCATCCCGCGCATCACGCGTGCGCAGCCGATGGACGCGCTGTCGTCCCAGGCGACCGTTGCCGGCTACAAGGCCGTCCTGCTGGCCGCGGCAGCGCTCCCGAAATTCTTCCCGATGCTCACGACCGCCGCCGGCACGATCGCGCCGGCCAAGGCCCTCGTGATCGGCGCCGGAGTGGCGGGATTACAGGCGATCGCGACCGCGCGCCGGCTCGGCGCCGTCGTCGAGGCGTTCGACACCAGGCCGGTCGTGAAGGAACAGGTACAGAGCCTCGGCGCGAAGTTCCTCGAGATCGACCTCGGCGAGAGCGGCGCGGGCGCGGGCGGCTACGCCAAGGAGCTGTCGGAGGACGCGCACCGGAAAGAGGTCGAGCTCCTCGCGAAAGCCGCGCGTGAGAACGACATCATCATTACGACCGCCGCGATTCCGGGTCGCAAGGCGCCGGTGCTCATCACGAAAGAGATGATCCCGACGATGAAACCCGGATCGGTGATCGTCGACCTCGCGGCGGAGACCGGTGGCAACGCCGAGCTGACCGAGGCCGGCAAGACGGTCGTCGTGAGCGGCGTGACGATCATCGGCCTGACCAATCTGCCGGCCTCGATGCCATTCCATGCGAGCCAGATGTATTCGCGCAACATCGCGAGCCTGCTCGGTCTGATGATCAAGAAGGACGGCACGTTCGACCTCAACCTCGGCGATGAGGTCGTGAAGGGCACGGTCATCACGCACGACGGCGCGGTCGTCCACGAGGGCACAAAGAAGGCGATGCAGCCTGCGGCCGGAGCGCGCGCGT
>DATEZK010000446.1:0-4031 GCA_035255665.1 Candidatus Limnocylindria bacterium | reverse complement strand
GGAGCGCATCGGCATGGGCGCTCACGTCGCCGAGGTCGAGGTCGACACGCTCACTGGCTCGGTGAAGATCCTGAAGTACGTCGCGGCCCACGACGTCGGCAAGGCGATCAACCCGTTCGCCACCGAACAGCAGATCGAAGGCGGAGCGATCATGGGCATCGGCGCCGCCCTGTTGGAAGAGAACCTCGTCGACAAGTCGACCGGCCTGCCCATCAACGACAACATCCTCGAGTACAAGGCGCTCAGCATCAAAGATGTCCCGCGCAAGATCGACGTCATCATGGTGGAGAAGCTGAAGAAATACGGGGTCTACGGCGCGCACGGCGTCGGAGAGCCGCCGACGGCCATTCCACCGCCCACGATCTCGAACGCGATCTACAACGCCATCGGTGTACGCCTCGAGAGCATGCCGATGACGCGAAACAAGATCCTCGCTGCCTTGAAGCCCTAACCGAAGGGTCGGCTAGGTCCGGCGGCAACGAAGCGCGGCGGCCGCCTCCCGAAACAGGGAGGCGGCCGCAGCCTTTATGGGACCGTGCTTCGCGCTCGGTATCCTGAGGTCAGCGACAAAGCTCGGGGAGGAGATCATGAGGACAGCCGTGGCCCTGGTCGGCGCGCTGCTTATGGCCTGCGGCCCAGGCTCGACACCCGCAGCGACGCCTGCGCCGACGGTCGCCGCGCCGAGCTCTCAGACGCCGGCCGCGACAGCTACCGCAGCAGCTTCGCCCGCCGCGACCGCAACCTCCGCCCGAGTCGACGTGCTCCTGAAATTTGCTCCCGGCACCAACATCGCCGATGTCGACGACATCACCGACATAGTCCTGCACCTGAAGAGCACTCCCGGCATCCATGACGGATTCGGGGACGAGGGCCAGATCACCATCGTGTATGACCCGCGGCTGGTCACGGTCGAAAAGATCCGGGCCCTCCTGGAAGAAATGAGCTACAAGACGCTGCCGCCGGGCAGCTGACCGTCAGACCTCCCGGCCCTGCCGTGTGGCGAGGATGTCGAGGGCCGGCTTGATGCCCCTCAGCATCCCGCCATGGATCACGCCGTTGGAAGCCACCTGACCGCCCTCGGAGAAGAGCCACGGCCCCCCCGTGATGTCCGTGAGCGTCCCGCCGGCCTCCTTGAGGATCACAGAGGCTGCGGCGACATCCCAGAGCTCCAGGTCGAGGCTGAAGTACGCGTTGAGGCGTCCGGCGGCGACATAGCACAGGCCGAGCGCCGGAGACCCCAGGATCCACAGCTGGCTGACGTCATTGCCCAGCGACCGATTGACGAAGAGCGCCCGCTTGCGGTCCTCGAGGCTCCCCGGCAGGTCGGTCCCGACCATCGCCCGCTTGTACGCGTCCTCTCCCTCCGACATCTGGTCGACGAAGATCGGCTGTCCGTTGAGGTATGCGCCGCCACCGAACCGGGCCTGGAACAGCTCGTCGTTGCACGGGTCGTAGACGACGCCGATCTCATCGCGACCGCCCGCACGACAGCCGACGCAAACGGCGAACAGCGGGATGCCCTGATTGAAGTTGAAGCTCCCGCAGATCGGGTCGACGATCCAAAGGCGTTCGGCCGGATCCCCGGATCCGCTCGACGCGCTGTCGGCGTGCTGCTCATCCGTGGTCTCTTCGAGGAGCAAAGCATCGCCGGGAAATTCGGCCTGGATCACCTCGACGATCCGTCGCTGGATATCGAGCGAGGCGCCGGCCTGCAGGTCGCGCGGCCCCTTCCATCTCAGGTAGCCGGGGTCATTGCGCCGTGCTAGCGCCATCTCACCGCCGGCGCGGGCAGCGCTGATGGCCACTTGCAGCAGTCGGTCGGCCTGGTCGCTGGACATATGCCGCCAGAAGGGTAGGCCTCCTTGCTCGGCGGCGCGCTACTCTCCCCGCGGGGTGCGTCCTTGAACCGCCGCCGCTTGTTCCGGTGGGCTGTCGCGATGCTGCTGGCGGCCGGCTGCAGCGCGGCGACCGTGCCTCGTCAGGACGGGAACACTCCGACTCGAACGCCACGAGCGGCGGACCGAACTCCGGGCGCAGCATCGCCGACCGGCGTCGCCGCGTCAGCCACTCCGGACGTCGACGGGACGATCGTCATCATGGGAGATCACTTCATCGATCCGCAGACGGTGGTCGTAAAGGCGGGCACGACCGTGATATGGCGCAACAGCTCGGGGCAACACGACGTGACCTCGCGCGACGGGTTGTTCCGCTCACCGACCCTGGGCGATTCCTATTCCCACACGTTCATGCAGCCAGGGACGTTCAAGTACTTCTGTTCTTTCCACTTCGCCGAAATGCGCGGCGAGGTCATCGTCGAGCCCGCCAACTGATCCGCGGGCTTCCGCAGCTTCAGCGCTTCTGCTCCAGATCCGATCGTGTGTCGACGTCGCGCACCACTCCCGGGTCGTTCACGTCGACGTGCACAGGCTCGCCCGGATGCCGCTTGATCACCTCGTGGAGGTTCGCGGTGGCTGGGGTTGCCGCGATCTCGTCGCGCAAGGAGAGCGGCATCACCACTGGATGCCCGCGCTTTCCCTTGTAGCGCGGCGACACGATCGCCGGATGCTCGCGGTATTTGGCGATCACCGCGCGGACCGTCTCGGGGCGGACAAAGGGCATGTCTCCGGGGAGCACCACCAGCGCGTCGCCGGTCGCCTCCGCGACCCCGATCTGGATCGACGAGAACATGCCGCGCGACGGATCCGGATTCTCGATCGGTCGCACTCGTGCGTCGTTCATCGCGCTCACGTCACGCGCAAGCTCGCGTCGCGCCTCGGCGCTCACGACGACGATGACTTCGGTGACGCCGCCATCGAGCAGGCTGCGGATGGTGTGGTCGAGGAGCGGCTCGCCATTGACGGGGGCGAGCAGCTTCTTCCCACCGAAGCGCTCGGCGGAGCCCGCCGCGGTGACGACGGCGACGGCGCGGAAGCTGTCAGGCATCGCGCAGCGATCGTAGGGCGCGCTCGGTGAAGACGCGTGCGGCACGCTTGCGCTGCGTGATCGTGCCGGAGGTGTTGTCCATGGGCCGAGACCCCTTGTGGACCGCGTCCGCCGCGGCCGCGATCGCGTCGTCCTCGAACTTCGTCCCGACGAGAGCCTTCGCGTCGATCGCGACCGGACGTGATGCGACTCCGGTAACCGCGATCCGGGCATCGGTGACGGTCTGCCCGTCGAGGCGGACGGCCGCCGCGACACCGGCGATCGGGAAGTCGAACGAGTTGCGGTCACGGAGCTTGACGTAGGTGCTGCGCCATCCCGTCGCGTCGGGCAGCGTCACTGAGACGACGACGTCGTCACGACCGATCGCAAGGTAGCGGATGCCGTCCTCGCGGTAGAGTTCCGTGAGGTCGAGGTCGCGGCGTCCGCTCGCGTTCTCGACGGTGACCTTCGCGCCCAGCGCGATCAGCGCCGGGACCGTGTCCGCGCTCGCGACCGCGAGACAGCGCGGGCTCGACGGCGCGACGCGGCACACGACCTCGGGATGCGTCTTCATGCAGTAGCCCTCGGCGGTCCGCCAGAAGAGCGACTGGTCGTACCAGTTGCAGCGCGTGTCGAGGCAGAGGTTGCCGCCGATCGTGCCCATGTTGCGCAGCTGTGGCGTTGAGACCGCGCCCGCCGCCTGCGCAAGAGCGGTGTACTTGGCGACGACGGTCGGATGGGTCGCGACCTCGGTGAGCGTCGCGCCGGCCGCGATGCGGAGGCCCGACCCGTTGCCGATCTCGCGCGCGCCTTTGATCCGCCCGAGCGAGACGAGGACCTGCGGCGTGAACTGCCGGCGCTTCATGTTGGGGAACAGGTCGGTGCCGCCCGCCACGAGCATGACCGGAACGCTCGGCGTTCCGCGCGCGATGTCGGACTCGGCTGCGCCGTGTTCGCGCAGCAGTGTCGCGGCCTCCGTCCACGTCGTGGGCTCGACCAGGCGGAAACGTGGCAGAATGTACATAAGCTTTCATCCTCTTTGATCCGGGGGGCTTCGGCCCCGCGGACCCCCCTACGCGCTCACTCGCGGAGACCCCGAGATCCCCACT
>DATEZK010000445.1:0-2149 GCA_035255665.1 Candidatus Limnocylindria bacterium | reverse complement strand
GAGACGTTGATGTTGTTCGGCGCCGCGGCGTTCCATGCGGCCGCGCCGGCGTTCTTAAGCACGAGCGGCACGTCGTACGTTCCGCCCGCGATGAGCGACGGCAGTGTCGGTGGCGTGACCGTGGCGACGAATCCGGCGAGTGCGTTGATCGGCAGCGGATTGCTCGGCGGGAACCACGCGACGCCTTCCTTCACCAGCGCGAACCGCAGGAGATACGAGCCGGGGACGGGCGGTGCGGTGACCGTCGCGGTGACGGTGCGCGACTGGGCCGGTTCGACGGCGGCCCCGAGCGGGGTGCGCGGTCCGTCCCACAGCACACTGCCGCCCTGCGCGTCATACCAGTGGAGGCTCAGGTTCACGGGGTTCGCGCCGGTCGTGCTCCACGCCTGGTTGCCGGTGTTGGTGAGCGCGACCGCGATCTGCGCGTTGCCACCGGCGGCGATCGTCGTCGGTGGCGTCGCGACCGTGTAGGACGCGCTCGTCGTCGCCGACGCGATCTGCACGATGAAGGCCGCGCTCTGGGTGAACCATGCGACGCCTTCCTTCACCAGCGCGAAGTTGAGGCGGAAGGCGCCGGGTGTGGACGGCGCGATGACGCTGGCGTTGATCGTCCGGCTCGCGCCCGCGGCGATGTCGGTGACCAGCGGCGTGCGCGACCCGTTCCACATGACCGCGGTGCCCGCGCCGTCGTACCAGTGGTAGCTGAGGTTCACGGGGTTGGCGCCGGCCGCGTTCCAGTTCTCGTTGCCGATGTTCTGGAGCGTGATCGCGACGGTCGCGGTGGCACCCTGGACGAGCGTGGTGGGTGGCGTCGGAACGGTGTAGGTCGCCGACAGGACCGGGACGGGGGCTGCGAGGGCCGGTGACGCGAGAAGCAGGCAGGTAACGAGCGCCGCGGGCAGGGAGATGCGACCTAGGAGCACGTGAATGGCAACGACCTCACGAGGGGAACGTTACCTGGCGGTCGATGACCGCGCGTCGTCTAGTTGCGGCCGAGTATGTGGCCGAGCTCGAACTTAACCACGTCGAGCACCGTAACGCTGGTCCACCCGCGGCCTGCCCCGTCACGATCGATGTAGATCGTCCGGCCCACGGTCATGGCCCGCTCAAGCCCGGGCAGGTCGGCCACGGCGATCCGAACGCCGGCGAGCGAGGACAGCGGGATACCCAGCTGCGCTGACCAGTACGCCTTCGCCTGATCCAGCAGGCCAGGCAGGGTCGACTCGTCCGCCGCCGGCCCTGTCGGCGGCGAGCCTGTCAGCAGGACGATGTTCGCCGCGACATTGAACGCCGGGTCGTTCGTGCGGAACCGCGTGTTGTCAAAGGACGCGGTGCCGTTCCGCGCGATGAGGCCGAACTGGCCGTCCACGGTGGCGCCGTTGAAGCCGAAGGTCGTGATGTACGCGCCCGAGAGGGTCACCGCGACCGAGGCACCCTTCAGCGACAGCGAGAGCACGTAGTCGGTCGCCGCCGAGAGCGTGCGCGCGATGGTCTGGTCGACGATGTAGCCGCGGCGCGGATCGACGTGCCCGACGACCACGAGCTGCGCGGCGACATCGATCATCACGAACTTGAAGTCGTTGGCCGCGTAGTAGTCGAACAGGATGCCGCCCATCGCGGCGGTCTTCACGTTGGTGGTCAGTTCGAGGTACGAGTCCGCCTGGAGCGTCTTTGCGCCGGTGTCGATGACCTGCGTCGCGAGCTGCGTCGCCGGCGCGGGCGTCGCGGTCTCGCGGCCGCCGCTCACCGTCCAGGTGCCCGTCGACTCGCCGGCAAGGTTCGCGCGACCGTCGTTGTAGTCCTCGGTGCGGTCGATCGTGTTCTCAGGCTGGACGACCTGGATCGCCATGTTGTCGAGGCGGCCCCTCGACTGGTCCGAGCCGACGCCGACGAGGCCCTTGTTCAGACCGTAGTTCTCGCCGTCGATCACGCGGGGCGTGAAGTTGTAAGAGAAGCTCTTGTTGCCGGCGTTGACCCAGACCATCGTGCCGTTCACCTGGATCAGCAGGTTGTAGTTCTGGTCGGCCCAGATCGAGCCGGGATACGGGGCCTGCGCGTCGACGGCCCAGCCCCACGATGCGCGGTGGCCGATGACCATCTTGTTGATCGACACGTCGATGCCCGCGAACTTGAAGTCGGTCGGCGAGAA
>DATEZK010000444.1:0-2878 GCA_035255665.1 Candidatus Limnocylindria bacterium | reverse complement strand
GGGTGCTCGTGCTGTGCAGCGAGCTCAGGATGTCATTGATCGACTGCTCGAACGGGACCGGCGTTGTGAACCGCTCCCCCTCCAGAACGAAGAGACCGCGATCGACGAGCGACTTCACCTGAGCCGGATACTCGGGCGGTGCCTCCTTCAGGGGCGAGTAGCGACGGATCACGTCGAGGGCGGCTGACGTGCTGATCGCGTGTGGCGGCACGAAATCGTTGTGGACGATCGCGAACCGGGCGCCGGGTGCGAGCGCGTCCCGAAAGCGCGGCAGCACCACGGTCGGGTCCATCCAATGGAGCGACGCCCCAGCCACGATGAGACCGTAGGGCGGCGACAGCGGCGCATCTTCGGCTCGTCCTTGGATCCAGGTGATCCGCGGATCGTCGCCGCCGGGCAACGCGCGGCCCTCGGCGATCATCGCCGCCGACGGATCCACGGCGTCGACCCGCGCGACAAGGGGCGCAAGGTCGCGCGCGAGCGCACCCGTGCCGGCGCCGGCGTCGAGCACGTTCCGCGGCTCGATCACGAGCCGCTCCAAGATCGCGAAGACCTCGCGCGGATACGGCGCGCGGTACCGATAGAGCGCCGCGACCTCCGCATCGGCGAAGACGCGGCCGAGCTCGATCACTCGATCGCCTGCTCGAGTAGGTCCAGCGCGGCGCCGACGCTCGCGAGGCGATTCCCAGAGCGGTCGAAGGTCCAGAGGTGCTTCTTCACTGCGCTGTGTTTGTCGCTGTCGACCGCAACGTACGTGAGCCCGACGGGTTTCCCCGGCGTCGCGCCACCGGGTCCCGAGATGCCGGTGATGCCGAGACCGATCTTCGCGTCGAGTCGCGACCGCGAGCCGCGGGCGAGCGCACCCGCGACGACGGATGACACGGCGCCGTGCGAGTGAATGAGCTGCGGCGTGACGTCGGCGAGGATCTCCTTCGCCTCGTTGCTGTACACGACGGCGCCACCGCGGAAGTACTCGCTCGATCCGCCGTGCGCGGTCAGGACCGCACCAAGCAGCCCACCGGTGCAGGACTCGGCGGCCGCCACCGTGAGCTTCCGCCGCCGCAGCTTGGTGTGCAGCGCGGCCATGCGGTCCACCAGCTCGTCAAACGTCGGCGCGCGCTTGGCAGGCATGAGCGCGAGGTTAAGTGAAGCGGCGCCGCGCGTGGGGCAGGTACGCGGGTAAGGTCAGGATGCCGATCAGCGCCGCTGCGGTGAGGAGCAGCGCGCCGAACTCCGCAGCGAGCGTCGACGGCGCCGCGATGAGGAGCAGCACCGCGGTCATCTCGCATGCGGTCTTCGCCTTGGCTGCCCCAGAGGCGTGCGTCCGAAGCCCTTGGCGGTACATGAGCACGCGGACCACGGCGACGAACAGCTCGCGTACGACGATGATGGCCGCGACCGGGAGCGGGGCCGAGCCGATCAGGGCGAGCCCGATGAGCGTCGGCAACACCAGCGCCTTGTCGGCCAGCGGGTCGAGGATCACGCCGCGACCCTCGGCGGTCCCGGCGCGGCGCGCCAGATAGCCATCCAGCGCGTCAGATGCCGCCGCGAGTCCGAAGAGGACGAGGGCGAACGCACGCTGCGCGTCGGCAAGCGCGATGAAGATCGGTATGCCGGCGACGGCGCGGAACAGCGTCAGCCCGTTCGCGATGGTCATTGCCTCGTGTACGCGCGCTCCATGACGATCGCCATGACGCTGCCGGTGGGCGACGCTCCCCCAGCTGCCTCAAGACGCACCGTGCGCGAGACCCGACCGACCTTGCCGGTCGTGTCCAGCACCTCGACGACGATGTGGTTCGAGCCGCGGCTGAGCTGCACGCTCACCGCGAACGATCCGTCCGCGTTGGGCTTGATGTCCGCGATCGTCAGCGGACCGGGGAACACCTGGACCGTGACGCGGCCACCGGGCACCGTGCGTCCCCTCACTACGAAGTCCGACGACTGCGCGATCGCATCCGTGGCCGGCTCGGTGACCTCGATCATCGGAGGCACCGCGAACGAAACGAACTGGTAGTAGAGGTAGCTCACGAACAGCACGATCCCCGCGAGCACGATCACCGGGACGAGCACGGCGGGCGTGAACACGTAGCTGCGCCTCGCGATCGGGTTCAGCGGCTTGAACGTGCGGGGCGCGTCCGGCTGGTCGCGCTCCTGGTGGAACTGCACGACGAGCTCCTCCGATGAGAGCTCGAGGTATTCCGCGTAGTTCCGCAGGAACCCCTTCGTGTACACCGCGCCGGGGAGCGTCTGATAGTCGCTGTCCTCGAGCGCCTTCAGAAACTTCTCGCGGATGCGCGTGTCGGACGCGGCCTGCTCGAGCGTGATCCCCTTCTTCTCACGTTGAGCGCGAAGCGTTTCGCCGAACCGCGCCACTATTCCTCGCCGGGCCGGTTCGAGCCGTACACCTCACGGAACTTGCCTGGCCCGCGGTCAGGCCCGACGACTCCGTTGCGCTCCATGATGTCGATGAGCCTGCCGGCGCGCGCGAATCCGATCGTCATCTTGCGTTGGAGCATCGACACCGATGCTTTGCCCTCATGGCGGATGATCTCGACCGCCTCCTCATAGCGCTCGTCGTCGATGTCCTCACCGTCGGATTCGCGGCGTGTCAGGCGGTCGGGCCCTTCGAGGACCTTCGCATGCCTGTCGTACGACGTGCCACCCTGCAGGGTCCAGTGGCGGCTGATGAGCTGGATCTCCTGGTCCGAGATGTACACGCCCTGCGCGCGGATGGGCTTCGCGAGGTCGGCGATCGCCTGGGCCAGGTCGCAGGGTTCGACCGGCTTGGCGAGGTGGCACTGGAAGCCCGCCGCCAGGGCCCGCTGACGGTCCTCGTCGCGCGCGTAGGCGGTGAGGGCGATGGCCGGCATAGATATGC
>DATEZK010000443.1:0-4047 GCA_035255665.1 Candidatus Limnocylindria bacterium | reverse complement strand
ACTCGGTGAACTTCACGCGGCGCTCGCCGGCTTTGGACCGCAGGACGATCGTCGCGTCGAGCGCGGCAAGCACCGGCAGCGTGTCACCCGCTGGCGAGCTCGTCGCGATGTTCCCGCCGAGCGTCCCAGCGTTGCGGATCTGTGGAGAGCCCACGGTCCGCGCGGCCTCGCGGAGCGCGACTGAACCGACGTCCTCCGCGAGCATCCGCGTGTACGTGACGCCCGCGCCCATGCGCACGCGGCCGTTACGTTCGAGGTGCGCGAGCTCCCGTACGCGGTCGATCGCGACAACGCGCTCGGGACGCTTTCGGCCGAAGTTCAGATCGACCATGAGGTCGGTGCCGCCGGCGAGAAGTGTCACCTCGGTGGCGCTGGAAAGGTGATCCAGTACGTCGTCTAGGTCGCGCGCGACGGCAACGCTCACGGGCGGATTATCCCTTTCGTACTGGCGGTCGCCTGACTACGATTGCGCCGGCTGAAGGGGAGGACCGTTCGGACATGAGAGCGCTTGCGGAGCGGGCACTCGCGACGAGCTGGGTGCTCGTGGCGGCCGTCGCGGTCCTCGTCTGTGGACCGGTGATCCTGGCTGGCGAGCTCGCGGCGCAGGACTCCCAACAGCGCTTCCACCGGGCCGCGATCGACGCGACGGCGGACGCGGCCCGGGGCGCCGCGTCGGAGATCGAGGCGCGTATCGCCTCGGTCAAGCGCGATGTGGAACGCGTTGGCGCCTTAGACCTCGGCCCGGCGATCCGCGCTGGTGACCTCGAGGCTGTACATAGCCGGACGGTTCAGTTGCTGCAGCCAGGAACCAGGGCGCCGATTTCGCCGGAGATCGCAAATCTTTGGATAAGCGACGGCGCGGGACGTCCGATCGGGATCTGGGGACACGACGTTTTCGTGATACTGCGCGATTTCAGCGGGCAGTCCGACGTAATCCGACGGTCCGTCTTGGTCCCCCCCGATGTCGGTAGCAGCGACTTTTTTGCGATAGCGAAGCGGCAGGTCGCCGCACTGAACACACGCCCGTTCGTCACGCGCAACGTTAGGTTTGACCCGCCCTTCAGTGCGGTGGGGCCGCTCGTCGTCGCGCCGGTCCGAGATGGTCTCGAGCTTGCCGGCATCATTGTCGCGCAGCTAAAGACCAGCGAGATCGTGAAGCCGCTACTCAGTCACACCGCTCAGGTCGACGATCTGGTGCTGTTTGACGACGCTGGCCGCCAGGTCGCGCAGGCGTCGAATCCGTTGGCGACCTATGTCGACCTGAGCGCCTCGACGATCGTCCAAACGGCCCTGCGCGGTGGCACCGTCGAAGGCGACGCCCCGAACCCGCTGGGCGACGGTCAGCGGGTGGTCGCAGTCGCGAACGTAGCCGACACCGGCTGGCGGATCGCAGCCGTTATGGCAGCGAGTGTCGCCGAGCGTGATCTCGCCGATAGCTTGGCGCAGCAGCGGATCGCGCGTCTCGCACTTACCGGACTGGTGCTCATTGGCGCGGTTGCGCTCGCGACGGCCGTGAGCGAGGTGTCACGCCGAAGGCGAGCGCTAGCGCACGCGCTGGAACGGCAGACTGCGGTTTCGGAAGTCCTCAAGATCATCAGTCGCTCGCCCATCCAGCTCGATGCCGTGTTTGAGGCTGTCATTGCAAGCGCCGTCCAACTATGCCGCGCGGACAACGGCGGGATTGTGCGGATTGACAACGGACGTACCCACGTGGCCGCGCACTGGGGCAGCCACCACGATGCGACCGCCATCAACGACTACTGGGCGACGCACAACATCACCGCTGACCGTTCCACACTGACCGGTCGCGTCCTGCTGGAACGGCGCTCGGTCGCGATTGCCGATGTCCACACCGAACCCGGGTACGTTGTGCGCGATGTTCCGGGACGAGATCCGCGGCCGGATCATTCGATGCTTGGTGTGCCGCTACTGCGCGAGGGTGAGGTCGTCGGCGTCATGGTCCTCCGGCGGCGCGAGGTCAAACCGTTCACGAGCGCCGAGGTAGCCGTCGCCGAGACTTTCGCCAGCCAAGCCGTCATCGCGATCGAGAACGTGCGCCTCTTTAACGAAACGAAGGAGTCACTCGACCAACAGACAGCTCTGAGCGACGTGCTCCGGACAATCAGCCGCTCCGCCTTCGACCTAGACGCCGTTCTTCAGACCATCGTCGAACGCGCCGTGGCGCTCGTCGGCGGCGCCGAAAGTGCCGCGATCACCCGGCGCGAGGGCGACGAAGCGATCGTGCTGGCAGGGTTCGGGTCCGTGCTTCAGACGCTCATGGCTCACGGGGGGCGGACCCCGGTCTCCGACAAGTCACTCATCGGTCGGGCGCTCCTGACCGGAAAGCGCCAGTACATAGCCGACGCGACCCTGGACCCCAGCCTTCCGCAGGACGGGCCACGCACGCGTCTCGTGATCCCGTTCCTGCGCGACGGCCGCGCGATCGGCACCCTCGGCGTGTCGCACACTCTGCCGAGGCCGTTCAGCGACCGCGAGATGCAGATGCTGGAGACGTTCGCCGATCAGGCCGCGATCGCGATCGAGAACGTTCGGCTGTTCAATCAGACGAAGGAGTCGCTCGAGCGTCAGACCGCGCTCGCAGAGATCCTTCGTGTCATCGCGGACTCGCCCTCGGACCGCCAGCCGGTGCTCGAGGCGGTCGCTCGCAGTACCACGCGGTACTGCGGAGCCGAAGACGCCACCGTTTTCCTCGTCGATGGGAATGAGCTTCGGCGAGTGGCGCATCACGGGCCGATCCCGATCAGGAACGAAACGGCGCCGCTGGATGAGCAGGGCGTCGCCGGCCACGCGATCCTTACTCGACGGACGATCCATGTCGCCGACATCGAGAGCGCGGAGGGCGATCGCTATCCACTGACCCGAGCTTTCGCCGCGGAGTCTGGACGGCGCGGATCGCTTGCGGCGCCGCTCATGCGAGAGGGCACGCCGATCGGCGTGATCCTCCTGCGCAAGATGGAGCCGACTGGATTCAGCCAGAGCCAGATCCAGCTGGTCGAAGCGTTCGCGGATCAGGCGATGATCGCGATCGAGAACGTACGGCTATTCAACGAGACGAAGGAGGCGCTCGAGCGGCAAGTCGCGCTGGGCGAGGTGCTGCGAACGATGGCGAGCTCGCCAGCCGATCTCGGAGCCGTACTAGACGCTATCGCGCAAAACGCGGCGCGTTTCTGCGCCGCCGAGGACTGCGGCCTCGCGCTGCTGCGCGCGGACGGGCTTCTCGAACAGGTAGCTCACTTTGGGCCGCTCACGCGCGAACTAGCACCGTGGCCGGTCGACCGCGGCTCCGTTCGCGGGCGCGCCATCGTGGAGCGCCGCATCATCCAGGTCGAGGACATGCTCGCCGAGCGCGAGGAGGAGTACCCGATCGGGCTCCAGCGCGCGCGCGAAGTCGGCCAGCGCACCGTCCTCGCGGCACCGCTGCTTCACGAGGGGACACCCCTCGGCGCCATCGCGCTGCGCCGATCCAGCGTGAAGCCGTTCACAGATCGGCAGATCGACCTGCTCCGAACGTTCGCCGACCAGGCCGCGATCGCGATCGAGAATGTGCGCCTGTTCAACGAGACCAAGGAGTCGCTCGAGCGGCAGACCGCACTCGCTGAGATCCTCCGGGTCATCGCATCGTCACCGTCGGATCAGCAGCCAGTCTTCGACGCCATCGCAGCGAACGCGACACGCTACTGCGGCGCCAAGGACGCCGTGGTGCTCCTCGTACAAGGCGAGACGCTCGTTCCAGTAGCGGATCACGGGCCGATCCCGTCCCCCAACATCATCCCAAACCCCATCGTGCGCACGGGTGTCGCCGGACGGGCGATCCTCGACCGTCGCACAGTCCACGTCGCGGATCTCACGAGTCCGGCGGGCGAAGAGTTCCCATTGGCGCGGATGCGAAGCGCGGAGGGTGTAGGACATCGCGGCATCCTCGCCACACCACTGCTTCGCGAGGACACCGCGATCGGCGCGATCCTCCTACGAAGGCTCGAACCGAGCGGGTTCACGCCGAGTGAGATCCAGCTAGTCGAGGCGTTC